>NZ_JAMYSA010000127.1:0-15740 GCF_040321735.1 Mesorhizobium sp. M0293 | reverse complement strand
CACCCTGCTCAACTGACGCAACAACCCGTTCGCGAAGATCCATCGAGTAAGGCTTGCCCATCCATGCTGACCTCCTTGCCCAGCAAGAAGGTTGAATCAGATTTGCACGCCTAAGGGAATCCCACGCCGATTCAGTCTCATTTCATTCCGCTCTAGTGCCCAAACCGTTGTAACAATGGAGAAAACCATGTTCGATCATATCTCGATCGGCGTCCGCGACACCGCCGCCTCCAAGCGCTTCTACGATGCGGCGTTGAAGCCGCTTGGTTACAGCTGTCTCAGCCAGTCGCCGGGTTCGTTGGGCTATGGAACTCAGGGCGTCGCGCTATGGGTCAACGAAGCGGCACGGCCTGTGCCTTCAGACGAAAAATCCGGCCTGCATTTCTGCTTCGCCGCACCGACGCGGGGCAGCGTTGACACTTTCCATGCCGGCGCGTTGCGTGAAGGCGGCATCGACAATGGCGCGCCGGGTCTGCGCGCCGACTATGGCGAAAACTACTATGCCGCCTTTGTCGTTGACCCGGACGGCTATCGCCTCGAAGCCTATTGCGACGCTGCCGGCTAATCCGTCGAAGTCCTCAGTTTCGCGGTCCTGACTGTTCCCACCGACCGGGCTTTGCTCTACCAATATCCTGGTACGGGCTCGGCCCGGCGGGAGGGGTCAGAGATGCCGAGTTTCGACAGCCTGTTCAACGCCTTCGTCACCATTCTCGTGACCATCGATCCGCCTGGCCTGGCGCCGCTGTTCCTGGCCGTAACGCGCGGCATGAACCGCGAGGAGCGCCAGCAGGTTTCCGTCCGTGCCTCGATCATCGGTTTCCTGGTGATGGCGCTGTTTGCGGTTGCCGGCGCCTCGATCCTGTCGGTGTTCGGCATCACGCTGCCGGCTTTCCGCGTCGCTGGTGGCTTCCTGCTGTTCTTCATCGCATTCGAAATGGTGTTCGAGCGCCGGCAGGACCGCAAGGAGAAGATCGGCGACGTCGCCATCACCAAGGACATGATCCACAACATCGCCGCCTTCCCGCTGGCGATCCCGCTGATCGCCGGTCCCGGCGCCATTTCGGCAACGGTGCTTTTGTCCGGTTCGTTTCCAGGATTTGCAGCCCAGGCGGCCTTGGTCGGCATCATCTTCGTCTGCCTCGCCATAACCTATCTGGTGTTCGTGCTGTCGGAACGCATCGACCGCATCCTCGGCCAAACCGGCCGCTCGATCCTGACCCGGCTGCTCGGCGTCATCCTGGCCGCACTTGCCGTGCAGTTCGTCGCCGATGGCATCAAGGCGCTGATGGCGGGCTGAACGGCAGTTTCTACTGCCTACTGCCTACTGCCTACTGCCTATTCACCCCCGTATCGATCACTTCGAAGTCGTGAGTGATCGTAGCGGTTTTGGCCAGCATCGCCGAAGCCGAGCAGTATTTTTCGATCGAAAGATCGATCGCCCGCTTGACCTTGTCGGGCGACAGCGCCCGGCCCTTGACCACGAAATGCATATGGATGCGCGTGAACACCCTGGGCTCGGTTTCGGCCCGGTCGGCGTCGAGTTCGACGACGCAATCCTCGACCGCCTCGCGGCCCTTTTCGAGGATATGCACCACGTCATAGGCCGAACAGCCGCCGGTTCCGATCAGCACCAGTTCCATCGGGCTCGGGCCCGGCGTCCTGCCTTCCGGTCCGGGCGCGGTTCCGAGCACGACCTTGTGGCCGCTACCCGACTCGCCGACGAAGGTGCGTTCCTCGACCCACTTGACGCGCGCTTTCACGTGATACGTCTTTCCGCTGAAATCAATTGATCGGCGCGCGCTGCGTGCCGATCATATCTTGATACCGGTCCGTTCGCTCACCAAGGTAGTATGGAACGCCAAACTGTAAAGTGAGAGAGAGACCCATAGGTCCTGCCCAGTCCATTGCGATACATAGCCAGCGCCCCGTAAATTTCGTCAACAATCATTCCATCTGGGGTGCTATTCCAGTCCGATTCTTTACGGTTCGCAAGCCTTAAGAAGGGGCTCATTGCCGCCCCTCTGCCGGACCATGGGTCCGGCATTCACCCGCTAGGATATTTGCAGCAGACGATCTTACTGATAGAAGGGAACCACGGTACAGCCGGGGACGGCGATGGCCGTGCAGACGACGACGGGCCACCTTTTCAAAGGTCGGCCCGTTGCCGTTTTATGGTGCCGCCACGTTCGCGACCGAGTTGCTCAGATCCAATGCAACATCCCTGTCGAGCGATCTGGGCTGATCGGAGATCGCCCTCGCCAATACCGTCTTGCTACCGACCAGCACGACCCTGCTTACCGCCCGCGTCAGGCCTGTGTAGAGCATGGTCCTGTCAAAGTTGAAGCTCGGCGTCACGGGCATGATGACGTTCGCGAACTGGCTTCCTTGGGCCTTGTGGACGCTGATGCAGTACGCGAGCTCGATGCGGTCGAGGTCAGCCCGGCCGATGTTGTGAGCCACGCCGTCGAACTCGGCGGTCAGCCAGTCAGGTCCGATCCTGACGACCCTCCCCAGCGACCCATTCCAAAGGTGGCGGTCGTAGTCATTCACCGTCCAGATGCAAGGGTCCCCGTGCGCGAACTGGCCGAAGGTCGGCCTCCCTCTGGCATTCGCGGAATGGAAGCGACGGTTGATCGCGTCGATTCCGGCAGGTCCGGCGTACGACGCCGCAACGATCTGGACATCTTCGCCCTGCAAGTCGTTGAGGACGTCCTCGATGATGTCGACGATCGCGTCCGGTTCGCCCGGAAGCAAGCTGCAGCCCAACCTGGCGGCGCTGTATCGAGGCAGCGACACGACCTCACCGAGCCTGATCGCCGACGAGACCTTCGGAATGCCCGTGGCCTCGTCCGCTCTGAGGATCTTCGTCAACTCAGACTTCGGGACAAGACTGCACTCGACGAGCTTGTGAAGCGTGAGGCCGAACCCGATCGGTGGCAGCTGGGCTATGTCGCCCACCAGCAACAATGGGGCGTTTTCAGGAAGGCAGAACAGGATGCGGTACAGAGTGGGAAGGTCCAGCATCGACGCTTCGTCGACGATGACGAGGGTGTGCGCCCCTACCTCGATCCGGCCGTCACGGGCGGCCGCCAGCCACGAGGCGATGGTCTGCGCCGGCTGCCCGGTTGCTTGCGCCATCCGTTGCGCCGCCCGCCCTGCTACGGCAAGCTGGTAGACCTTGAAGCCGAAGGATCGGGATGCGGCGTTGATCGCCCTCAGCGCGGTGGTCTTCCCGACGCCGGCTCCGCCGACCAACATGGAGAACGTGTTCGAAAGCACCATGCGGACCGCCGCGACCTGCTCATCGGTCAGAGGATTGGCTTGCGACCTCCCGAACTTGGCCAGGAACGCATCGATCTGTTCGTTGCCGATGTTGCCGAGGAAGAGGTCACCGCGGTTGCCCTTGGCATCGATGTGACATCGGACACGACCCTCGATGAACCGCTCCATGTACGCGGCTCCGGCTGGCTGGTAGCCATCGGCAACAGGGATGGCGGCCCCGTCCTCGACCGCTAGTCGGACCGCGGCGGCGGCGAGGCCATTGGCACCCAGCCGTCGGGCGGTCATGGTCATCACCAGCCCTTGGGGCGACCAGGTGTGCTTCCGATCGAGCCGATCGTAGAGAACGCTCTCGACTCTAGCTACCAGGCGGCGTTCGTCCTCGGCTGCGATTCCGAGAGCGCGCGCCGTGCGGTCCACCTGCTCCCATTTGCATACCGTGAGCAGACGGTAAGGATTGCTCCTGATCTTCTGGACAGCCTCCTCGCCCCAGAACTCCACGGCCTTGCGGGCGACTTTCGGGTCGATCCCGTGCTCGTCGAAGAACACCACACAGTCGACGACCGCCTGCTGATTCCTCCATGCGTCGACTACTATCCGGGCATGGCTTTCCTGCAGCACCTCGGATAGCCGACCGTAAGCGCCGTTGCCGAGGATCGCATACAACTCCTCCCCGAATCGCTCCCAAAGGCGCTTCGCCGTGGCCTTGCCGATGCCGACGAACTCGGGACGCGAAGCAAGGAAGTCGACGACGTGCCGGCCTTTCGGCAAGGCAGCGATCAAGCTATCACCCTCCTGCCCGTGGTGGTCGCGTGTTCGTAGCGGGCAAGCTTGCGCCTCAGCTCGTAGTTCTCGCTCCGGAGGGCGGCAAGCTGCTGCTCGAGCGTGGTGATCCTAGCCTTGTCGCCGCTGTCCCGGCGGGCCGTCTCTGCCACCTTCGCCGAGGCGTCGAGCCCGAGTTCCTCCACGGCGTCACTGAGCAGTTTTTCGAACCGCTTGTTCTGGGCGAACGTTTCCCTGTTGAAGCCGCAGGCAGTGGCGACAGCCGTCTTGTTTACCCGGCCTCCACGGCTGGGCAGTTTGAGCTGGGCGTCGCGGAGTCGCTGGATGTACTGTAGCAGGCTGCCGTAGTTTTCCTCGCTGATCTGCTGGAACGTGTTGAGGCTCATTTCTTCGCGCTCCTGTGGCGCTCGACCGCTGGAAGGAGCTGATTCAGGTCGCGTTCCGTGATGCCGCGATTCCGGGCGTTGTACAGCCAGACGGCGAACGTCTCGAGGAAGCCGTCGCGCTGCTGCTTGAGTACGGCGACCTCGGCCCTGAGTGTCTCGACACGGTCCAGCGCAGTTGCAAGCTCTGGGGAGATGTCTGGCGAAGCTGGGCTCGCCGACTTGCCCTCTCGGACGCGTTTTTTGGCTAGGTCGAACGCAATCTTGACATCGTCGTGAGCGTCCAGCGCCTGGCGCGAATACGGCCTGCCAAGCGCGGCCGTGACCTTGTCGACCAGCAGGTCCCAGGTCAGCTTGCCGCGCCAGCTCGTGAGCTGATTCACGATCTGGTCGATGTCGTTGGGGGACAGCTTCGGCTTCGGCACGCTCAGTCGTCCCACATCGTCTCGAGTGCCTCCGCAGCGTCCCGGTCGAGCGACTCGGAGTCGGTGGCGTTCTCCCCGTCCCGATCCTTGCGGTCCCGGAGCGCCATCGCTACCTCAGTGTCCTGCCTTTCGGCCTCCAGATTGATGATCGTTCCGTCCGGTATCGTGTCGTCCTGGTGAATGTCGAGCATCCTGCGCATGATCTCGATCTTCCGCAGGTGATCCTTCGTCCACCGGTCCGCGCCGTATATTCCATCCGCTTCCGCCGCCTTGGACTGCTCCAACTGGACCAGCGCGAGTTCCAGGCGACCCTCGATCTTAGCCTGATGCTTCGCGTCCCCCTTCACGAAGACACTCTCGGAACACCCAAGGCAGTCGCCGAGCACCTGGCATGGGAGCAGCGAGTAGTCGTGGATGCAGATGCCGGAGTCGGTTATGTGGGCCGAGCCGATCTGGGCGTTCAGAAAGTCCTTGCGGCTGACCGGGTTCTTGATGCGCTCGGGACTCGCCGCCTCGAACAGCGGACCGACGCCGCCGTTCTCTTCCAGCAACTCCCTGATCTGGGAGAGCGTTTCCTCCGGGGTGACATGGTTGTAAGCCTTGTTTTGTGAAGGGTCGCGGCCGCTCCATTTCGCGATGTCAAGGTCGCTCATTCCGCGGAGCTGGGCGACCGTGTTCAGCCAGTGTCGGAACGAGTGCGTCGTGATCTCGATCGGTGATCCGTCGCGCTCGGTGAAGCCCCAGCGCTCGAACACGCTGGCCTTGCCGTCACTTCCGGCCAACCAGCTCTGGAACATCTGCACGGTACAGTCCTCGATCATGCAGTTGAACGTGGCGCGGTCGAGGTGCGCTGCATTGTAGGGGAGAACAATCAGCGTCTTGGAGTACAGCTGACTTTCATCACCATTATAGTTCGGGAAGTTGTTGGGGAGGAGCGTCAGGATATGACGTTCTAGATCGGCGAGGCAAATCTCATCGATATTTCCAGCCCGCGCTGTGACGGTGCGCCAGCCTATGTCTTGGTGGGCTCTAAGGTATTGATTGGCACTCGTTCGAAGGCTAAGGCCGAGCATCTGCCCAAAGTCTCTCTTTGTGATCCACTCCTCCCCGCGGAGATGGGACAGTTCGGCTGGCAGCCATAGCTGGCCGGGATACGCTTCGTACCAGGCGGCAATCTCGCGTGCCGGACGGCACAGGTCGCGCAGCCGCCGCACCGCCTCCTGTGCGACCGACACCATGACGGTCGGCACCCACTTCATCTGGGGCGGATTGCCCTTGCCGGGCCAAACGCGAATGCCGTAGGCTTCGCCTTCCTCCACATACTCCACGCCGTCGCTATCGATCCGCTTCAGCATCGCGGGCTCGCGGACTTCGCAGTTTTCGCGCAGCTGCAGAACTTCGTGCGCCCGGATCGGGATGGAGCAGCAGATGGCGCTGACGGCCGACATCAGCTTGTCGATGAACGTTTCGGCGTTGCGGAACACGTGAGCGAGCGCCGAATAGGCTTCCGGGCTTGGAAGCCGGTCCTCGCGCCATTCCTTGGCGATGTCACCCAATTCCTCGGTACGGTCCTTTGGTTTCCTGACACCGTGTCGCCACTGGAAAGGGGCATTATAAAATCGGTGTTCGCGGCAAAACCGATGGACCTGTTCGATGTAGAGCGCGAACTGGTAGTGCCTTGCGGCTCCGACACCTTCCTTGGCAAGTGTCACAGCGGTGTTCAGCACGGTCGGATTGCAGTCCGAGATCTGAGGAACGAGACCAAGCGACCGAAAGGCAGCGTCGATGAACTGCAAGGCGTTCAATCGCTTGATTTGATTTTCGAACTGGACCGGCGAGGTTGCGTGCTTGTAGCGGCAGTAGGCCTTTGCAAAATCGATGTAACTGCGGTCAAGGACGGTTCCGTCTACTGTGCCATCCCTGTTGGCGCGCGACCCCGCGCGATAGTAATGGAGGCGTCTGTTTTCCCTGTTCTGACCCTTGGTTATGAATGATCCAACTGCGTTCCAGGTCGGAAGGTCCCAGTCCTCTGAGGGAATCAACGCGTTCAGTTCATAACGGGCGAGCCGGATGAAGTCTTCCAGCCGCGACTTCGGCTCGACCGTACCGCGGGATACGAATTTGACAACGGCAGTGCTCATGTCGCCTCTCCTGCCGAGATCACACCGCTTTCGGCAGCGCAGAGCTGGATGACCTCGGCTACCGCCAGGATTGTCCGGTTCTTGATGTTGTAAATCTTGGGGGAGTAACCTTCGGCGATCATACGGTCCCGATCTTCGATAAGCACGATGAGGAACTCCTCATGCGGCGCCTCGAGCCACGGTTGGAAGTGGCGGCAGGTATAGCAGGCGAAGGGCGCGTGGAGGCCGCAGAAGCTCATCTGCCCGCAAGAGCCGAGCGGACGGTCGACGTTGTTCCGGAGGGTTTTGTCGTAGATGCGGCTCCTCGGGTCGTCGCCACGAATGGCATCCGCCTCAGCCAAGATTAGGACGCCTGCGAACGCCTGTGCCAGCGACGCAAGCTCCATGGCCAGATGGCGGTCGAGGCGCTCGACCATTGCGGGGCTGGCCTCGTAGTACACGTCTACGCTCTGGGTGTCGGAATGGTCGAGCAATTCTGCGACCGTGTACTTGTCTCGCCCGTCATCGACCGCGCGCTGCGCCAAGGTGATCCTGAACCGCTTCGCGTTTGTTTTCAGGCCTGTGATGCGACCAAGGGTCGTTTTTAGCTTTCTGCCAATGTCTTGCGAAGGCATGTGATAGAGCAGCCCTGGTAGGACGCCTGCTGATGCAGAGATAAACAAAGGCCATTCGCCATCAGGAATCTCCGGATCGTTTTTCATGACCCGATTCTGTTCAATCAGGTGATGAAGGAGGCCGCCGATCTGTTTGCTGCAATACCTTGTCTTAAAGGAATCCCGTATTCTCGTGCCCCACTGCTTCGCGCGGGGAATCTGCAGTGCATAAAAGTGACCGCCGCTGGCATCGTTGCTCACAACTAAGTCTTTTTCCTTCAACGCGGCGATCTGGACGGGCCGCGCACCATACGCCAGAAAGAGCCAGGCCATGGCGTAGCTTTTGAGATCAATGTCTCCATTGGCATAGGCCGTGTTGAGACAAGACTGGATCGAGAGAAGCTCGGTGTCGCTGAATGCGCCATCTTCAGGGTCGCGGGTCCGAATAGACGTACCTTTGATGTTGGACTTGATAACGGAGTCCCGTAGGAAGCCGACTGCTTCGTCGGAACAGCCTCCATATCCAAGCGCCGCCATGTCGAGGAACAGTATGCGCAAATGCCCCAATTTCCATTCCGATGTGTCGTCGAGGCGACTCCTGTAATTGATGAGGTGATGAAGTCCTATCACATCAACAATTATAGCTGACGAGGACAGTTCCGAATCATACAGAGCCAAAAAGCGCTGCCATATGTTGCGTAAGTGTGCGGCTGAAGAGGTCGTCGCATACTGAATGAGAGTTAGCTTGAGCCGATGCACCAAATGTCTACTGAGCATTTCGAGCTTGCTGAATCGGAACCAGATTGTGGCATGTACTATACTTGCGACCAGCCACTCGTCTGCCCTCGGGTCAAACACTACGCCGTCCCTAGTCGTTACGGAGGCCGGGAGTGGCGGAAGGCCCTCCAGTAGAAGAGGCTCGTTTGAAGCAGCTTTCATGGTCGAGCACTCCCCGCCGCGCCATGGTGTTGAATGTCAAGGCTATCCTGCAACTCGACCAACACCTCGTTTGATCGCCGCCGGACCGTTCGTCGGAGGTAGGCTTCTGCGGACTCCTCCCGACGCCAGCCCATCAGCCGAGCGCGCCATTTCGCCTCCTGGTCGCCAGGAACTCCCTTTCGGTCCATGGCGTCCGAGAAGGCATCGTTCCAGGAGTGGCGAAGGACGTGCGCCGACAGCTTCTCGGGCAACCCGGGAACGCGACTGCGCAGAGCCCTCATGAGCTTGTTTACGCTCGAGAGCGACAGCGGCCTGCCCTCGTCGCAGTCGACGATCAGGAACGGGTGCCTTCGCGCCCCGACGATCTTCGACCGATGATGAACTATCCATTCGTACAGGAGGTCGGTCAGCCGGCCGCTCAACGGCAGAACACGCGCCTCTGTCTTCGAAGAAGGCTGCACCTTGCGGGGGTCGTCGGGGTCGTCCGGCCGACGGTGTACGGTGACGGTTCCGTTTGACCCCAGTTGGACATCCTCGACGCGGATGCCGAGCAGCTCGCCGCGTCGGACGCCGAGGCCGAGCAAGAGGCTGATGATCAGGTAGTTGCGGAAACGAACCTTCGGCTCGAAGGGGTTCTCCGGGTGGTCCGGCTCGATCGCGGCGCGAAGGCGGGCCACTTCGGCTTCCTCGAGTCCTTCCCGGGCGCCGAGGTCATTGCGGCTGGGCTTCTTGATCGCTTCGTATCGAGACCTGATCCATTTGAGACAGTTGTCGCGGACACTGCTGTAGTGGCCCCATCTGTCGGGCCAAAGATGGAGGCGGGACAGGTGGTCGGCGCTGGTGTATTCGATGAAGGAGTGAACGGCAGCCAAGCGGTTTCGCTTTTCGAGGAGGTTGACCGTGCGGCGACTTGCCTTCTTCTTGTTGTTGGACTTCCGGACCACAAGACGGATCACATGACCGTTCTGGTCAGGCAGCTCGCCGACAGCCTCGTCGAGGTACCGTCCGCAGAAGGTGTCGAGGTCCGTGACTTCGGTCAGGGTGAGGAGCGCGCCGGATTCGAAGCGATCCTGCAGGTCCACACCGCGGGCGTCAGCCCAGAGATACAGGTACATCAATGCGCGAAGGTCGTTATGCAGCGTGTTCGGCTGGACTCCCGAGGGGCGGCGTTTCGAAACAACCCAGTAGGTCGGCGCTTGCATAGGAATGCCTGTCGCAGCCCAAACGAGGAAGGGCATGCGCTCGCCGTCGGCGAATTTCGACCAGCGCACTGCGTATGGGTTTCTGGTATTTCTTGACAAGAATCAGCGTTCCGCCCTAGCGTGGCGCAGATTGCAGAACGCGAACTGATTCGTCAAGCAAAAAACCTTTACATAACAAGGTTTTAGCTATAATTACTTTACAGAATTTCTGTCGGTCGACTCTAGAACGGGATTTCGTCGTCCAGTTCGCGCGACGAACCGCCACCGCCGCCACTCTTGGCACCACCGCCGCCGCCGCGATTGAAGCCTTCGCTCGGGCTGGACTGGCCGAAATCGGAACCACGGCTGCTGCCACCACCGGCATAGCCGCCGACCTGGCCGCCCTCACCCTGTCCGCGTGCGTCGAGCATCTGCAGCTCGCCACGGAATTTCTGCAGCACGACTTCCGTCGTGTACTTGTCGGCGCCGGTCTGGTCCTGCCATTTGCGCGTCTGCAGCTGGCCCTCGACATAGACCTTCATGCCCTTCTTCAGATACTGCTCCGCCACCTTGGCGATGCCCTCATTGAAGATGACGACGTTGTGCCACTCGGTTTTTTCCTTGCGCTCGCCGGAATTCTTGTCGCGCCAGCTTTCCGACGTCGCGATGCGGATGTTGACGACCGGCTCGCCCGAGTTCAGCCGGCGAATTTCAGGGTCCGCACCGAGATTGCCGACCAGAATGACCTTGTTGACGCTACCCGCCATGATATTTCTCCGCTCATCCGAAACCAATTTTTGTCGCAGCACCTTACAGGCTGCGGACGTCAGCCGCCTGCTAAGGCTGGCTTTTCCCACAAGGTTTTTTGTTCCCTTTTCGTTCTATAGAGTAGACGCTGTTCTGTCAATGTTTGTCGGCATCATGTAGTGTTTCGGCCTGGAATTTCCACGACATCGGGAACGGATCGGGGGGATCGAAATGAAATCAGTTGCACATGAGGACCAGCAGCGCGAGCAATGGCGAGCAGGCGTGGAAACGCGTATGCACGTGTCAGCCAGCAACGGCGCAACGCAACTTTGCATATTCGAGCAATGGGTCGAGACCACGGTCGGTGCCCCAACGCATTGGCATCCAGTCGAGGAAGTGCTCACGGTCATCGCAGGCAAGGCCGAGATGTGGATCGACGATGAGCGCAGCGTCCTGACATCGGGACAGTCTCTCGTTGTTCCCGCGAACAGGAAACACGGTTTCCGGAACGTCGGTTCCAAGCAGCTTCACATCCATGCCGTGCTTGCGTCGCCGATCTTCGAGGCGACGTTTGATGGACCTGCGGGAGTGGTGAAGCGCTGGCTTCCGGCAATTTCGTAAACAGCGCTTGCCAAATCGATAAGTATCGACTTATGCTTTTGTCATGATCGAAGCAGAGATTTTCCGCGCCCTGGCCGATCCGACGCGCCGCGCTGTCTTTGAGCGGCTCGCCGCTGGTGAAATGACGGTATCGGAATTGCGCACCGGCATGACGGTGTCGCAACCGGCGGTGTCGCAGCATCTGGCGGTGCTGCGCGGCGCCGGCCTGGTGGTCGAACGGCGTGCCGGCCGCAACGCTTTTTACCGCGCCGACCCGCAGGGGCTCGCCCCCCTGCTCTCCTGGATCGAACGCTACCGGACCTTCTGGCCGGAACGCATCGAAAGACTGAAGGCGGTTTTGAAGGATATGGACCAATGACGAACGTTCGATCGATGAAGGCCGACCAAAACCATCGTGAAATCTCTCCCGATGCGATCGAGTTCGAGTGCGACCTTGCCGAGCCGCCGGAGAAGGTATGGCGGGCCCTGACCGTGCCGGAGCTGCTCGCCGCCTGGATGATGCCGAACGACATCAAGCCGGAGACCGGCAATCGTTTTGCCTTCGCCGGGCCAGAGGCACCGATCGAATGCGAAGTCCTCGACGCCGAGCCGGAGAAGCTGCTGCGCTATTCCTGGCGGGAGCAGCCAGGCGACGCCGCGCGGCAGGATCGCCTCGACAGCCCATTGGACAGCCCATTGGATAGCATTGTCACCTTCACACTTGCCCGAACCGTTTCCGGCGGCACCCATTTGCGCATCGTTCATGACGGCTTCGCCCGCAAGGCAATGCCCGCGGTCGCCATGGCGGGCACCAGCTGCCGGCTTTCGCTCGACGCAAACGGTTCACGCAAGCCAATCGCCGCGAACACACCTCGCCGCTTGCTGCGTGCAGCCTGAACAAGGACAATGGAGAGAAGATCATGAGCGGTGTTGCCAGTCTGGTGCCGATGGTAATCGAGCAATCGAGCCGCGGCGAACGCGCCTTCGATATCTTTTCGCGGCTGTTGCGCGAACGCATTGTCTTCATCAATGGCGAGATCAACGACGACATCTCGGCGTTGGTCTGCGCGCAGTTGCTGTCGCTGGAATCGGACAATCCAGACAAGGAGATCTCGCTTTACATCAACTCGCCGGGCGGTGTGGTGACCAGCGGCTTCGCCATCTACGACACGATGCAATATATCAGCTGCCCGGTGTCCACCGTGTGCATGGGCTTTGCCGCCTCGATGGGTTCTTTCCTGCTGATGGCGGGCACACCGGGGCGTCGTATCTCGCTGCCGAACGCCACCATCCTGCTGCATCAGCCGCTGGGCGGGTTCCAGGGCCAGGCCTCCGACATCCAGCGCCATGCCGAGCGCATCATCCAGACGAAACGGCACATGGCCGAACTCTATGCGCAGCATTGCGGCCGCACCTATGAGGAGGTCGAACGCACGCTGGACCGCGACCACTTCATGACCGCCCGCGAGGCCCAGGCCTGGGGCATCGTCGACCACGTTTTCGACACGCGCAAAAAGGCGGCATAAAAGTGGGCCGGATCGCACTCCCGCCGGCGCTCAAGTGGTCGCCCAAAGTGGCCTGGTTTTGGGAGAATGATATGCATAAAAACAAAGGCCTAAAACGCATCGCCTGAATCCGTTCTCGAAACACGACACGCTTTGGACGATTTGACGATGCCGGTCTGGTCCCATCGCCGGCACGCCACTATAATCCTGGGATGACCGACACTCATCCGCCCAGAACATTGTACCGTGTCATCGCCATTCTAGCGCTCGCGTGTCTCTCGAGCGGCACAGCCTTCGCCGGCGACGGCTCGGCGCAGGCGCGGAAAGGCGCCCTGCCCGGCGTGGCCGGCGATTGTCGCATCGCCAGGCCGACTCCTCAGCCCGAACCCGATGATGCATTTCCCGGCAACGGCAACGGCCAGTTCAAGATCGGCGATACGGATGTCAGGATTTCCGGCAGCATCACCGTCGATGTCGGCGTCGGCTCAATCGGGCAGCCGCGCCACTGATAGTGGTGCCGGCGTGCTGCGCTGGCATATCGCCAACAAGACAATTCGCACATAAAGCGGCCCCGCCGTGCCTTGCGCAAACGGACGGGGCCTTTTTGGATCTCAAATCCAACTTCTACCGGGGGCGTACTGCCGGCATTTGATTTCGGATGCAACGCGGCGTCAGCCGACGATCCGACTTCAGTCTCTGATTTTTACGGGGTATGGCAGGTCACGGTTTGTCGGGTGGCGCAGACGCTAAACCCTGGCACTTATGCCTGCCGCCGCTCCAGTAACAACTGGAACCCTGTGGGACGATCCGGTGGCGTCATAGCTCCGCTCCTTTTTGTCCATTGCGACGTTGTCGTCCGAAGCACAAATCGCTAATGCCTGCGGCGTCTCGCAGGCCGCCTCCGGGCGGCGAGACCATCGAAAGACGGCCGGCTTCGTTGACTGCCGAAGCTTGCCTCCAGGAGCAGGCGCCCGTCAAGCTTCAATAGCCGGTTACCGAAAAATGTGATCGCCGGGAGGTTACGTGCAAGTCAGTTTTTGCACAGCTTTGTCAGGAGCGTGTTCGGTCTTTGTTCTTTCTGCTTGCCCGTTCACGCGAAAGACGCTTAAACGCTTTTGTCGGGAATTGTGGCGTCTCTCGACGTAGCGGTAAAACTACCTACATAGGGGATGGTTGGGAAAACCCGCCATTCCAGGAAATTCCAGATTCTGAGGCGGCGACCGGCGATGGCCGACCATAAATATCTTTCCATTCGCGGGGCGCGCGAACACAATCTGAAGAATGTCGATCTCGACCTGCCGCGTGACAGCCTGATTGTCATGACCGGCCTGTCGGGTTCCGGCAAGTCGTCGCTTGCCTTCGACACCATCTATGCCGAAGGCCAGCGCCGCTATGTCGAAAGCCTTTCGGCCTACGCACGGCAATTCCTCGAAATGATGCAGAAGCCGGATGTCGACCAGATCGACGGCCTGTCGCCTGCCATCTCGATCGAGCAGAAGACCACCTCGAAGAACCCGCGTTCGACGGTCGGCACCGTCACCGAGATCTACGACTACATGCGCCTGCTGTTTGCGCGCGTTGGCATTCCCTATTCGCCGGCCACCGGCCTGCCGATCGAGAGCCAGACAGTTTCGCAGATGGTCGACCGCGTGCTGGCGGTCGAGGAAGGCACCCGCCTGTTCATCCTGGCGCCGATGGTGCGCGGCCGCAAAGGCGAGTACCGCAAGGAACTGCTGGAGCTGCAGAAGAAGGGCTTTCAGCGCGTCAAGGTCGATGGCGTCTTCTATGAAATCGCCGACGTGCCGGCGCTGGACAAGAAGTACAAGCATGACCTCGACGTCGTCATCGACCGTATCGTCGTGCGCGGCGATCTGGCGACACGGCTTGCCGACTCCATCGAAACCGCGCTGAAGCTGGCCGATGGGTTGGCGGTAGCCGAATTCGCCGACAAGCCGCTCGATTCCAGCCAGACCGGCGAGGATTCGGTCAACAAGTCGAAGAACGAGACGCATGAGCGCATCCTGTTCTCGGAAAAATTTGCTTGCCCGGTCTCCGGCTTCACCATTCCGGAAATCGAACCGCGCCTGTTCTCGTTCAACAACCCGTTCGGCGCCTGCCCGACCTGCGACGGCCTCGGCAGCCAGCGCGCCATCGACGGCAATCTGATCGTGCCGGACGAAAACATCTCGCTGCGCGACGGCGCCGTCAGCCCGTGGGCCAAGTCGACCTCGCCCTATTACTCGCAGACACTGGAAGCGCTCGGCAAGGCCTATGGCTTCAAGCTCGGCGACAAGTTCAAAGACCTGACCGAAGAGGCAAAGGAAGCCATCCTGCGCGGCACCGGCGAGCGTGAGATCACCTTCCAGTATGATGACGGCCTGCGCTCCTACAAGACCACCAAAACCTTCGAAGGCGTCATTCCCAATCTCGAGCGCCGCTGGAAAGAGACCGAATCCGCCTGGATGCGCGAAGAAATCGAGCGTTTCATGTCGGCCACGCCCTGCCCGGTTTGCAAGGGCTACCGCCTGAAGCCCGAGTCGCTGGCCGTAAAAATCGCCGGCAAGCACATCGGCGAAGTCACCGAGCTTTCCATCCGCAAGGCCGACCAGTGGTTCACCGACCTGCCTGCGTCGCTTAACGACAAGCAGAACGAGATCGCGGTTCGGGTCTTGAAGGAGATCCGCGAGCGGCTACGCTTCCTCAACGATGTCGGACTCGACTATCTCACTTTGTCGCGCAATTCCGGCACGCTATCGGGCGGCGAAAGCCAGCGCATCCGGCTGGCATCACAGATCGGCTCCGGCCTCACCGGCGTGCTCTATGTGCTGGACGAGCCGTCGATCGGCCTGCATCAGCGCGACAATGCGCGCCTGCTCGATACGCTCAAGCACCTGCGCGACATCGGCAACACGGTGATCGTCGTCGAGCATGACGAGGACGCCATTTTGCATGCCGACTACGTCGTCGACATGGGCCCGGCCGCCGGCATCCATGGCGGCGAGATCATCGCCCAGGGCACGCCGCAGCAGGTCATGGCCAATCCCAATTCGATCACCGGCAAATATTTGTCGGGCGCGCTCGAAGTGGCGACGCCTGGCGTGCGCCGCGAGGCGAAGAAAAACCGGCGCCTGAAAATCGTCGGTGCGCGCGGCAACAACCTGAAT
>NZ_JAMYSA010000126.1:0-15792 GCF_040321735.1 Mesorhizobium sp. M0293 | reverse complement strand
GCTCATACTCCCGGGCACCGACCCCCCAGCCCATCACGGCAACGCCCGTGCGCCGAACGAACCCGCGGGCGTCCGCCGCGAACGCCTCGATCAGTTCCTTCCAGGCGGCGGTGGCGACGAAGAGGTCGGAGACGCCGTCGACGATATCCCAGGAATCAAAAGACGCCGCCCATCTTCTTGCATCTGCAGCAGAAAATCGTTTCGGATCAGCCGTGACGGAAGCGATGAACTGCGCCTCCACGATACCCGTCTCCCACAGATCGAAGGCGCGCTCGTGGTTGCGTTTGATCTTCCTGGCGATCTGCCGCTGCACGCCGTGCGAAATGCCAAGTGCGCGCTCGATCTTGATGCCGTAGCGCAACATGCCGACGCGGTTCTCCTCCGAGCCGATGACGCGCAGATGTGCGACAATCTCTGCGGCACTGGATTGAGGCGAGAGTTCTGCCACCGCCAGAAACCTATTTCTCCAGACGCGCCAGCAGCGAGGACGTGTCCCAGCGTTTGCCGCCCATTGCCTGCACATCCTTGTAGAACTGGTCGACAAGTGCTGTCACCGGCAATCTGGCGCCGTTGCGGTCGGCTTCAGCCAGGCAGATGCCAAGGTCCTTGCGCATCCAGTCGACGGCGAAGCCGAAATCATACTTGCCGGCATTCATCGTCTTGTGGCGGTTCTCCATCTGCCAGGAACCGGCCGCGCCTTTCGAGATGACCTCGATCACCTTCTCGATGTCGAGCCCGGCCTGCTTGCCGAAATGGATGCCTTCGGCCAGGCCCTGGACGAGGCCAGCGATGGTGATCTGGTTGATCATCTTGGTGAGCTGACCAGCACCGGTCGATCCCATCAGACCGACCATGCGAGCAAAAGCGTCGATGACAGGCCTGGCCCTGTCGAAAGCGTCCTGCTCGCCACCGACCATGACGGTCAGTACGCCGTTCTCGGCGCCGGCCTGGCCACCGGAGACCGGCGCGTCGAGAAACGAAAAGCCGCCGGCTTGCGCCGCCGCCGCCAATTCGCGTGCGACCTCGGCCGAGGCGGTGGTGTTGTCGATGAAGACCGAACCCTTCTTCATCGATTTGAAGGCGCCTTCGGGACCCGTCGTCACCGAACGCAAATCGTCGTCGTTGCCGACGCAGGAAAAGACAAAATCCTTGCCTTCGGCGGCCTGCGCCGGCGTCGCCGCAAGGCTGCCGCCATGCTGGCCAACCCAGTGCTCGGCCTTGGCCTTGGTGCGGTTGTAGACGGTGACGTCGTGGCCACCCTTGTTCCTCAAATGCCCGGCCATCGGATAGCCCATCACGCCAAGACCGAGAAATGCAACAGATGCCATGAGCCTGCCCTTCAGAATGGAAACGGAATTTGCTGCGAAAGCTCTAGGCTCTGCGCTCAATTCGTCAAGACGCGTATGGCCGGATCGACTGGTGCAGCCGAATTGAAAATGGTCAGCGTTTCAGGTGAACGGTGATCCGGCGTTCGATCCATTCAACGCCATGGCGCAGGATCTCGACCATCACCAGATAGACGAGAGCGACCCAGATATAGGCCTGAATGTCGAACGAGTTGGCGAAGGCGAGCTTCGCATTGCCCATCAGATCATAGACCGTGATGATGGCGACGATGGCGGACGCCTTGACCATCAGGATCAATTCGTTGCCATAGGGCCGCAAGGCAACGATCAACGCTTGGGGCAGGATGATCTTGCGCAACGTCTGCAATTTGTGCAGGCCAAGCGAAGCCGCCCCCTCCCATTGCCCACGAGGCACGCTCTCGATGGCGCCGCGCAGAATTTCGGCCTGATAGGCGGCGGTGTTGAGCGCAAAGGCAAAGACGCCGCAATTGAACGCGTCCTTGAAAAAAACCCAGAGGCCGACCGACTGGAGTTCGACCCGGAACGAGCCCAATCCATAGTAGACCAGATAGGTTTGAACCAAGAGCGGTGTGCCGCGGAAGAAATAGACGTAGCAATAGGCGAGGGCGGACAGGATCCGGTTGCTGGACATGCGCCCGTAAGCGACAGGCACCGACAGGATCGCGCCGAGCACCATCGATATGGAAACCAGCGAGAGCGTTACCCCAAGCCCTCGCAAATAGGCCGGCGCATATCTGGCGAAGAAATCGGGATTCCAGGCTAGGAAGAGATAGCTGACGATGCCGAGGCCGAAAGCGATCCACAAGCAAACCAGCGCATAACCGACAATACGCCTGCGCGGCCAGCCGCGCGCCCGTGGCGGGGGCCGTTCGACCATGGCGGCTGTGGCGCTCATCGCTGCGCCTCCCGCCGGCCAAGCGAGCGCAGAATGGCGCTGGTGGCGAAGGACGACACGACGGCCAGGCCAAGAAAGACCAAGGAGGCGACGCCGAAGAACAGGAAAGCGTGCTTGGTGACGCGGGCGGCAATGCTGGCGTTACGCAGCGTCTCCGCGAGACCGACGACCGACACCAGGGACGTGTCCTTGAGCAGGCTGAGCCAGCAGTTCTCCAGTCCGGGAAACGCGATGCGCAGCAGCTGCGGCACGATCACCTTGCGCATGGTCAGCCAATTCGAAAGACCGATGGCGTAGCCGCCCTCATACTGGCCTTTGGGAATGGCGCGGAAGGCCGACAGGAAAACCTCGCTGGCATAGGACGAGAAGATCAGTGCAAGCACGATCATGCCGGCAACGAAGCTGTTGACGTCGATGGTGGCGTCCGGCCGGAAATACCTGACGAGATGCTGCAGCAGGATCGGCATGCCGAAGAAGAACAGGAAAAGCGTCACCAGCTCCGGCAGGCCGCGAAACACCGTGGTGTAAATGTTGGCGGCAAGGCGCAGCGAAGGCTCTTCGGACTGCTTGGCGAGTGCAATGAAAAAGCCGATCGTCAGTCCGATGGGCAGCGTGGCAAGCGCGAGCGCAATGGTGATCAGTGCGCCATAGGCGATATCATCAAGCCAGCCATCGGGTCCCCAACTGAGAAGTGTCCATATGCTTTGGGCTGGCATTGACAGGTCTTATCTCCACGGCGCTCCCGAGACGAATGAAAGACGGCGGGGAAATTCCCCGCCGTCTTGACCCAATTTATCAGGACTCGGCGCCGTAGACGTCGAACTTGAAGTACTTGTCGTTGATTTCCTTGTATTTTCCATTGGCGCGGATGGCGTCGATGGCCGCATTGAGCTTGTTGACGAGGTCAGTCTCGCCCTTGCGTACGGCAATGCCGGCGCCCGGCCCGAATGTCTCGACCGGCTGCGGCGACGGCTGGCCGAGAATCTTGCAGCAGGCGCCATCGGGCGAATCCAGCCACTGCTGCAGCACGACGATATCGTCCTGGATGGCGTCGAGACGACCATTGGCGAGATCTGCCTGCTCCTCGGGGCTGCTCGGATAACCCTTGACGGTGCTGTCGGTGTAGGTCTTCGAGGCATAGTTGAAATGCGTCGTGGTGGTGGCGACGCCGATGGTCTTGCCGGCGAGATCTTCCTTGGTCACGCCCTTCAGCGTGCTGTCCTTCGGCACTGCGAGCGCCGATGGCGTGTTGTAGTATTTGTTCGAGAAGTCGACCTTCTCTTTCCGCTCGGGTGTGATCGACATCGAGGCGACGATGGCGTCGAACTTGCCGGCCTGAAGGGCGGGAATGATGCCGTCCCAATCCTGGGCGACGAAGGTGCACTTGACCTTCATCTCATCACAAAGCGCGTTGGCGATGTCGATGTCGAAGCCGACGAGCTTACCGTCGGCGGTGAGGTTGTTGAATGGCGGGTAGGCGCCTTCGGTGCCGATCCGCAGGGTCTTTTCCTGGGCCTGGGCTACGCCGAGCGTCAGCAGCGCGGCCGAAGCGGCGAGCGCGATACGCAGTGCAATACGCATGATAGTCCTCTCTTTATGGTCCCGGCCGTCGTTCCAAACGGCTCTGTGGGGCGGTGCTTTTGACCGCCCGCTGGCGCGATACTCCCACTCTTTCAAAGAAAAAAGCAACTGCAAAACCACAAAAATGGGCAAGGCTATTCTGCCGCTGCGTCAGCGCTCAAGCAACGAGCCCAGTGGTGCGCTCGATGAAGTCGGCTATCGACTTTGCATCGTCGAGATCGAACACCGGCAGGCGCTCGCCTTCAGCTGTGAAATCGGCGGCGACAGCAACGACGTTGGGATCACCTGCCGAAAGCGGCGTGCGGTCCTTCGCGTCCAGCCGGCGGGTTTCGATCTTGCGGTGAGCCTCGCGCTTGTAGCCTTCGACCAGCACAAGATCGCAAGGCGCGAGCCGTGATAGAATCACCTCCAGCGTCGGCTCATCTTCACCGCGCAGCTCATGCATCAGCGCCCAGCGGGTTCCCGACACGATCGCGACTTCCGTGGCGCCGGCCTGCCGATGGCGGAAGCTGTCGGCGCCTGGTTTGTCGATGTCGAAAGCATGATGGGCATGTTTCACCGTCGACACTTTCCAGCCGCGCCGGACAAGTTCGGCGACCAGCTTTTCGGTCAAAGTCGTCTTTCCGGAATTCTTCCACCCGGTGATGCCGAAGACGCGTCTGTTCATGGCTTCATGCTCTGCAACAGCTGTTCGGCGGAGGCAAGATCGTCAGGCTCGTTGATGTTGAAGAAAGGGTCGACCCTCGCCGACTGCAGAACCGGGAATTCCACTTCGACAAAGCCGTGCCGGTCGATGAAAGCCGAAACCCGCCTGATATCCTCATCGACCAGAAAGTGCCGCAGGGCGTCGCGACAATCCGTTGGCCAGAGCGCGAAGGTCGGGTGCCGCTTGCCGGCCGAACAAGCAACGGCAATCGAACCGGGATGTCGGTCGGTGGCGGCCGCCAGTCGCTCGACAAGATCCAGCGGCAGGAAGGGCGTGTCGCCGGCAGCGGTGACGATCGCCTTGCAAGTCGTGTTGGCCGCGGCCCATTCGAGGCCGGTCAGGATACCGGCAAGCGGCCCGGCAAAGCCGGTCACCGTGTCGGCAAGCACCGGCAGCCCAAAGCGCGAGAACCGCGCCGGATCGCCGTTGGCGCTAAGCGCGAGAGCCCCAATCTGCGGGCCAAAGCGCGAGATGACCTGGTCGAGCACGCGACCGCTGCCAAGCGGCAACAGGGTCTTGTCGCCACCGCCCATCCGTCTCGACTGGCCGCCGGCCAGAATGATCCCCGCAACATCTCGCTTCATGCCATCGAGCCTGTACGCCTGCCGCCGAAAATCACAAGAACCTTCAAATGAACAGGCTAGATTCCATCCGGCACCATGGTTGGTCCGGTGCTTTCGGCGACGATCTTTCGCCTGCCGACCACTCGCTCGCGGTAAAGCGCATAGAGGCCGGAGCCGATGATGATCGTGGCGCCGACGATCATCGGCAGGTCGGGAATATCGGCGAAGATGAACAGGCCAAGCAGGATCGACCAGATCAGGGCCGTGTAGCGGAACGGCGCGATGAAGGAGATGTCGCCCGAGCGCATCGCCATGATGATGAACTGGTAGCCGATGAGCACCAGGACAGCAGCCAGGGCCAACAAGGCTGTGCTGTTGCCTGTCATCGGTGTCCAGCCCCCCATCGGCGACAACAGCGCCGCACCGACAATGGTCATGGCAAGCGCGGTCGCGGCCGACACCAGCAATGTCGGAATGGCCTTGGGAATCCGCTTGGTGGCGAGATCGCGCACCGCACAACAAGCGACGCTGGCCAGTGCCGACAGCGAGTAGATGCTGAACCCTTCGAAGCCAGGCCGCACTATGATCAGCACGCCAGCAAATCCGATGGCGATGGCCAGCCAGCGTCGCCAGCCGACAGCCTCGCCGAAGACAAGAGCTGCCCCCATCGTCACCGCCAGCGGCAGCGCCTGCAGCACCGCCGAAACATTGGCGATCGGCAAATGGGCGAGGGCGACGAGAAAACTCACCGTCGCGCCGGCCTCGCTGATCACGCGCATGGCCACCAGCGGCTGCAGCATCGAGCCCGGGCGGGCGAGCGCGCCGCGCTGCCAGGCGAGCAAGCCGACGAAAAGCGAAGCGAACGCACCACGGATCAACATGACTTGCGCCATGTTCATCGATTGCGACGAGTATTTGGTGATGGCGTCGTTGAGGGTGAAGCCGGCCATCGCCACCACCATGAACAACGCGCCGCGTAGATTTGGAGACAGGGGCAAGGCGACTACCGGTTATGCTTTGCAGCAAGCCTGTAACAGCCGGGCATGAAACAGCAATAGCAAAGGGCTGGGCCACAGCCTTGTTTGTGGCCCGGAAGAGTGCCTGCAATGACGGCAGAACTTACTTCTTCGGCGTCAGCACCTCGGTGCCATTGCCTTCCTTGCCGGCGATGGTCCACAGGCCGTGCAGCGAGCCGTCGTCCATCACCTTGCAGACGACAAGGCCGATATCCTTTTCCATGACATAGCCGGCGGAGAAGGCGTCATCGTTGCGCATGCAGATACCGTCGGAAGATGAGCCGCCGGTCTCCCAGTGGATGGTGCAGGTCGTTCCGCTGGTCAGTGTGATGGTTGCCTCGCCGCCATAGGCGGAGCCGTCGAAGTTGGTGCCGGCGACCGTGT
Source organism: Mesorhizobium sp. M0293 (assembly GCF_040321735.1). NCBI lineage: Bacteria > Pseudomonadati > Pseudomonadota > Alphaproteobacteria > Hyphomicrobiales > Phyllobacteriaceae > Mesorhizobium > Mesorhizobium sp. M0293. The sequence continues at coordinate 9,280 of NZ_JAMYSA010000126.1, read as the reverse complement.
AGGCGCCGCCGATCGACTGGGCGGCCGCGGGCACGGAAGCGAGACCAAGCAATGCAAGAGAAAGAACGAGTTTGCGCATGATGTATTCCCCCTGTGAGCGAAGAGCCGCTTCCAGGGGAAGGCTAGGCTGGAACAAGCTGACCGTAAATCCGGCTGCGGTTCGCGAACAAGACTTTTTCTGGGGTGTGGTCCGAAACCGTCATGGCCCCTTGAGACTGCCGGCGATGGCGCCGACCAGCGGGTCGTATTTCGACTTGAGGGTTGGCGGATAGTCGACCCTCACCGTGCGGATGACGCCATCCCCGCCGAACAGGCGCCGCTCGTAGAAGACCTTTCCGTCCTTCAAGCCCGACAGCACCGCCCAGTCCTTGCCGGCCTTGCTGTAGGTGATCTTGTAGCCGGCTTCACCGCTGGCTTTCTCGGCAGCCACAAAACCCTTCGGCGTCTCGTCGTCGATGTTGAGGATGCCCGAGCAGATCAGGCTGGCGCCATCGGCGGTCAGCCATACCTGTCCGTCGCCATTGTCCGGTTCAGGCTGGCGATCGGTGAAGACATCATCTGGAAAGGTGCAGACCGTGCCGAAGCGCTCGTTCACATAGGTGAACGGCGCGGCGACCGCACTGGTCGCCGCAATTGCTGTAACAAACGCCAGGAATGAAGAACGCCGTTGCATATCGCGCCTCGAAGCAAATGACCTCGGGGCGATCTTGCACGAATTTCACGAAAAGATCAGCCGCCAGTCACACTCATATGGCGCGACACCGATGGGCGGCTGGTGCGGCGGTCGATGATGAAGTCATGACCTTTCGGCTTGCGGCCGATCGCTTCGTCGATGGCCTCGGCGACCAGTTCGTTGCCTTCGGAGGCCCGCAAGGGCGCGCGCAGGTCGGCGGCGTCTTCCTGACCGAGGCACATATAGAGCGTGCCGGTGCAGGTCAGCCGGACGCGGTTGCAGCTTTCGCAGAAATTATGCGTCATCGGCGTGATGAAGCCGAGGCGGCCGCCAGTCTCGGCGACATGGACGTAGCGGGCCGGGCCGCCCGTCTTGAAGGGGATGTCGGTCAGCGTGAACTGGCGCTCCAGCGAAGCACGCAGCAGTGACAGCGGCAGGTATTGGTCCGTGCGGTCGGCATCGATCTCGCCCATCGGCATGGTTTCGATGACCGTCAGGTCCATGCCGCGGCCATGCGCCCAGCGCATCATCCCGGGCAACTCGGCGTCGTTGAAATCCTTCAGCGCCACCGCGTTGAGCTTGACCTTCAGCCCGGCCGCCTGCGCGGCATCGATGCCTTGCATGACCTTGTCGAGATGGCCCCAGCGGGTGATCTTGTGGAACTTGTCGGCGTCGAGCGTATCGAGCGAGACGTTGATGCGCTTGACGCCGCAATCGGCGAGTTCGGCGGCAAAGCGCGACAGTTGCGAGCCGTTGGTGGTCAGCGTCAGTTCTTCCAGCGCGCCACTCTCGAGATGCCGCGACAGCTGGCGCACCAGATGCATGATGTTCTTGCGCACCAGCGGCTCACCGCCGGTCAGCCGCAATTTCCTGACGCCCTTTTCGATGAAGACGCTGCAGAGCCGGTCGAGTTCTTCCAGCGACAGCAGGTCCTTCTTCGGCAGGAAGGCCATGTCCTCGGCCATGCAATAGGTGCAGCGGAAATCGCAGCGGTCGGTGACCGACACCCGGAGATAACTGATCGTGCGGCCGAAAGGATCGATCATGTCCATGCTTCAAGCGCTTTCCGTGGCCGTGAACGGCTTCGTTATATACCGCTATGTGATACGATCCAGCCGTTCATTCAAGATAGCGGCTGTCGATCTTTGGTAACATCCCTGCGCCGACATAGCATGTCGGTCGGTTTTATCAGACCTTTTCCCGTTTGACGAAGCGGCGTAGGGAAGGGGTGGATAATACGGATCGCACAGCATGACCGCACCGAAAGAACTCAGGGTCTCGAAGGACCGCAAACTGCTGTCCGTCACATTCCCCGATCATCAGCCCTTCGAACTGCCGGCGGAGTTGTTGCGCGTCGCCTCGCCATCGGCCGAGGTGCAGGGCCATTCGCCCGAACAGCGGGTGACGGTTCCCGGCAAGCGCAATGTGGCGATCCTGAAGATCGAACCGGTCGGCAACTATGCCGTGCGCATCACCTTCGATGATTTCCACGACACAGGCATCTTCACCTGGAACTACCTGCACACACTCGGCCACGAGAAGGATGCACGCTGGGACGCCTATCTGGCCGAGCTTGCGGAAAAGGGCTTGAGCCGGGACCGCTAGAGGCAAAGAGCATGATGTCGTCCGAAAACCGCTCACACTTTTCGGCATCATGCTCCCGTCGCTGTCGTCAAAACGTCATCGATGTGGAGTAGCGCCGGCGAAGGTTTGGAGACGAAGAAGATGTCCGTCATCACCACGGTCGAGCAGCTCGAGGCACTCTATGGCGTTCCAGGCGAGGCCTCCCTGGTCAAGGAACTCGACCACGTCATTCCAGAGTATGCCGCTTTCATCGAAGCCTCGCCCTTCGTCGCGCTGGCGACCAGCGGGCCGGAGGGGCTTGATTGCTCGCCGCGCGGCGATCTCGCCGGTTTCGTGCGCATCCACGATCCGAAAACCCTGATGATGCCGGACCGGCGCGGCAACAACCGTGCCGATTCGCTTCGAAACATCATCCGCGACCCACGCGTCGGCCTGCTGTTCCTGGTGCCGGGCTCCGGCACGACGCTGCGCGTCAATGGCCGCGCTCATATCACCACGGATACAGCGCTGTGCGCGTCATTCATGGTGGACGGCAAGGCGGCACGCTCGGTGACCGTTATCGATATCGATACGGTCTATTTCCAATGCGCCCGCGCCATCGTCCGCTCCGAACTCTGGAATCCGGCGAGGCATGTCGACCCGAAGTCGTTGCCGACGCCCGGACAGATCCTGGAAATCACCAGCCGCAAGAACATCGACGGCGAAGCCTACGACAAGGAATGGCCGGAGCGGGCGAAGAAGTCGATGTGGTAGGTTCGGCTGAAAGGGCCGTTACGCCTCTTTCAGCACATCATAAATCTTGCGCATCTGCTCGCCGATCATGTCGCACTGCTCCGGCGTCGACTGGCTCATCGCCTTCTCGATCAGCGCCATATGCACTTTCAGCGCCTGCATCAGCAGCGCCTCGCCGGCTTCGGTCAGGGCGAGACGCAAGATGCGCTTGTCCTTCTCGTCGCCTTCGCGGCGCAACAGGCCGCGCGCCTCCAGCTGCGGCAACAGCATGGTGATGTTGGAGCGGCCAACGAGCAGCTTGCGGGCAAGGTCGTGCTGCGACATGCCAGGGTGGCGATAGAGGTTCATCAGCACGTCGAGCTGCGCCGGCTTCAGGTCGAGCGGCGCCAGCTTCACCGCCAGCGTGCGCTCCAGCACATGGCAGGCGCGCGCCACCGCGACCCAGTTGCGAAAACGCGGGTTGTCCCAAGGTAGCTCTTGTTTATTGTTCATCTTTGAACTATTATGTTCATGCTTGAACGTATGGATGGATTCTCACTATGGCATCATTCTGGCTGAAGGTCATCCGGGGCGTGTTTAGTGCGGCCGAGCATGTCGCGCCGCGGCTCACCGGACGCGCGGCGTTCGAATTGTTCTGCCGCACGCCGAGCGTCAAGGCGCTCAGCGATGGCGAACGCCGCGCTATCGATCGCGCTGCCGAGTTCATGACTGAGGCGCGCCATCACCGGCTGAAGACCGCAACCGGCTGCGTCATGGTGCACGAGTTCCGGCCGGAGCCGGGCAGGGTAGCCATAGGCACGGTGCTGGTCGTCCATGGCTGGCGCTCACGCACCGAATATATGCGCGCGTTGATCGAAGGCTATCGCGCCGCCGGCTACAGGGTCGTTTCGCTTGACCTGCCTGGCCACGGCCAGTCGCAGGGCCGGCGCCTGAACATGGTCAATGCCGTTGATGCGGTGCGGGTTGCCGGCGAGTGGTTCGGCCCGTTCGTCGCAGCGGTCGGCCATTCTTTCGGCGGCGCCGTCGCCGCCAATGCCATCGCCGGTTCGGTCAAGAACATCCCGCCGCTGGCAGCCGGACGCCTAGTTCTGATCGCAGCGCCAAGTTCCCTGCCGGCGATCTTTGCCGACTTCAGCCGCATGCTCAATGTCGGACCGCGCTCGCAAGCCGCCATGGCGGACCGAGTCGAACATCTTTCCGGCCGGCCGCTGCACGAGTTCACCGGCGACCGCCAGCTTGCCCATGCGCCGGTGCCGACCCTGGTCATCCACGCACCGGACGATCGCGAAGTTTCGGCTGATCATGCAAGGCGCTATGCCGGCGCCGGCGGCCATGTGCGGCTCTACTGGGCCGACGGGCTGGGCCACCGCCGCATTCTCGCGGACAAGGGTGTGGTCGAACGCGCCGTCGGCTTCGTGACGCATCGCGAGCCATTGCTGCTGCACTGAACGGCGGTCGAGATTATTTCTTCTTTTCGCCGGGTTCGACCGGCAGTCCGGCAGCCTTCCAGGCGGTGTAGCCGCCAAGGATGTGCTTGACCGGCGAAAGCCCCATGTCCTGTGCTGTCTTGGTGGCCAGCGCCGAGCGCCAGCCGCCGGCGCAGAAAAAGACAAAGCTCTTTCCCGAGGCGAAGAACGGCTTGTGGTAGGGGCTTTCGGGATCGATCCAGAATTCCAGCATGCCGCGCGTGACATGTTTGGCGCCGGGAATCTTGCCGTCGCGTTCCACCTCGCGAGGGTCGCGCAGATCAACGAAGATGGTGTCTTCGTCATCGAGCAGCCCGGCTGCTTCCTCCGGCGAAACCACCTCGATCTCGGCGTTCGCCTCGTCCAGCAGTTCGCGATAACCCTTTTTCACGCTCTCGTCCCTCCCGGCGTTGCTGGCGGATTTCGAGCACACCAGCCGGCGTTTGTCACGCCGCGTCGGTGCCGGCCATTGTCTTCCAGGCAGCCATGGCCCCGGCCACGGTCTCCAGCAGCGCATCGTGCGATGCACCGTCTCGCGCCTGGATCGACATGCCGTGCTGAACCGTGGCGAAGAAGGTCGCGGCAGCATGGCAGTCGAAGTCCGCCGGCAGCTCGCCTTCGGCAACGCCGCGCTCGAGACGCTTCTGCAGAGCGGTATGGTTTTCGGCGCGGCGACGGCGCAGATCATCGCAGATGGCGCCGCGGCTCGAGTCCTGATGCAGCGCGCCGAGCGCGATCAGGCAGCCCTGCGGACGATCGGTCTGTGCATAGGCTTTCGCCGTCCGGCACAGAAACTGTTCGATCGCCAGCCGCGCGGACGGCGCCTCCTCCAGCGCCAGCCAGATATCGGCACCCTCGGTGCGCGAATAGAGGTCAGTCGCCTCAAGGAATAGCGCCTCCTTGCTGCCGAAAGCGGCATAGAGGCTTGGCGAGTTGATGCCCATGGCGGCGGTCAGCTCGCTCATCGATGCGCCTTCGTAGCCACGGGCCCAAAAAACCTCCATCGCGCAGCGCAATGCCGAGGTTCGATCGAAGGTGCGGGGACGGCCTCGTTCCGACATCGTGCTCTTTTCTGTGTTGATCGATACATAATTCAGTTGACGCAGGCGGGCAAGGCTGACAGATATTTATGTATCGATCATTACAAAAAAGGAGAAATCGATGTCATCCAACCAACTGGGCGGCAAGGCCGCGCTCGTCACCGGCGGCAGTCGCGGCATCGGTGCGGCGATTGCGCGGCGGCTCGCGGCCGACGGCGCCAGCGTCGCGCTGACCTATGTGCATGGCGAGGAGCAGGCCCGCGTTGTTGTCGCCGAGATAGAGGCCGAGGGTGGCCGCGCCATCGCGATAAAGGCCGACAATCGCGATGCCGTGGCCATAGACAAGGCCGTCGATGAAGCCGTGACCGCATTCGGCCGGCTGGACATCCTGGTCAACAGCGCCGGTATCTGGCGCACCGCACCGATCGACACGCTGTCGCTCGCCGATTTCGATGAAACGATGGAGGTCAATCTCAGGGCTCCGTTCATCGCGTCCAAGGCAGCAGCCGCGCATATGGGCGAGGGCGGCAGCATCATCTCGATCGGCAGCAATCTTGCCGAGCGGGCGACTGACAGCAGCCTCACAGCCTACTCGGCCAGCAAGGCAGCGCTGGTCGGTCTGACCAAGGCGCTGGCGCGCGACCTTGGCCCACGCGGCATCACCGCCAATGTCGTTCACCCCGGTTCGACCGACACCGACATGAACCCGGCCGACGGCCCGCACGCCGAACACCAGCGCCGGAAGATGGCGACGCCGCGATTCGGCAAGGCCGAGGACATTGCCGGCATGGTTTCCTGGCTGGCGGGCCCGGAAGGCCGTTTCGTCACCGGCGCCGCGTTGACCATCGATGGCGGCGCCAACGCCTGATCCGCAACGGATTCCCGGCTGGAGCGCAAGCACCTCCGCTCCAGCCGTCACGATGTTGTGAAACTGTTCTGCAACAGACGTTCCAAAATTTATGAAAGCTTAACGAAATCGGTATGAATCAGTATAGTCGCGCCTTACATCCGCCATGCGGTGAGCGAGACGGTCTGACGTGCGGAACGGGAACCGGTTGCGGCCGGAGCGGGTGATCCATGAAATTCCTCGGAAACAGGGCAACCGTGATGCCGCTTATGGCGATCACGGCAACGTTGGCCTTCGGTGTGCCGCAGGCAGGCGCGCAGGGGCTTTTCGACATGCTTTTCGGGGGCGGCGTCAGGCAGGCTCCGCAAGGTGAATTCCCGCCCCCGCCACCGAAGCACAAGCCAAAGCCGAACGTGCCGGGCGGCAGTGGTGTCAAAATCAGCAGCCCATCCTATTACACCTACAAGGCCGATCGGCTGATCCGTATCGACTTCTCGGCGCTGACGGCAGCACCGCAGCCGGCAACCCCACAGGACGCCGCCTTCGTTCCGTCAGCCACGGGCGCCGCCTTCCGTGATGCCATTGCCAGCTTGGGTGACTATGAACTCTATGCCGAGCCCGACATCGCCAAGGCGCTGATCGCCTATTACTCGGCCAATCCGGAATTCATCTGGGTGACAGGAACCAGCCTGAACAGCCGTGCGCAGGATGCGGTGCGCGTGCTCGGCGAGGCCGCGAGCTACGGTCTTGAGCCCGCCGACTATACGGTCGAAGTGCCCGCTGCCGGCACATCGACGGCCGACGCCAATGCACAACTGAAAGAACTCGTCCGTTTCGAGATGGCGCTGTCGGCGCGCGTGCTGCGCTATGCCCATGACGCCCAGAACGGCCGCGTCGAGCCCAACCGCATGACCGGCTACTATGATTTCCCGGCCAAGCCGCTCGACTTGCAAGGCGTGTTGAAAACGCTGGCCCATACCCAACAAGTGCGCACCTATCTTGAATCGCGGCACCCGCAGAATGCGGAATACCAGGCACTGCGCGTCGAACTGGAATCCCTGCAGGCCAGCGCCGAGAACGAAATCGTCGTCGACCCCAAGCTGTTGCTGAAGCCGGGCGAAATCAGCCCCGAACTGCCGAAGCTGCTGACCCTGATCGCGCGCAATCTCGATGACGAGATGGGCGGCGCCTATGGCGAGATCCTGTCCAGGCTGGCGACCAGCGAAGTCTATGATCCGGAACTGATTCCGGTCATCAAGGCCGTGCAGCAAAAGGCCGGCATGAAGGGCGATGGCGTCATCGGTCCGCGCACCGTGTCGTCGCTGGCTGGAACTTCCAAGGCCGACAAGCTGCTGAAGGTGGAAGTGGCGCTGGAGGAACTGCGCTGGCTGCCTTCCGATCTCGGCAGCCCGCGTGTCTTCATCAATCAGCCGGCCTTCACCGCGAGCTATATCGACAATGGCGAGGAAAAGCTGAAGACGCGTGTCGTCGTCGGCAGGACCACCAACCAGACCACCTTCTTCTACGACCAGATCAAGCAGGTCGATTTCCACCCCTATTGGGGCGTGCCGCAGTCGATCATCGTCAACGAAATGCTGCCGAGATTGCGCAACGATCCTGGCTATCTCGACCGGGCCGGCTACGAGGTGACGGATTCGCGCGGCAAGCGCATTCCTTCGTCGGCCGTCAACTGGGGCGCCTATGGCTCGAACATCCCCTACAGCGTGCGCCAGCAGCCGAGCGAGGCCAATGCGCTGGGCGAGCTGAAGATCCTGTTCCCCAACAAGCACGCGATCTACATGCACGACACGCCCCAGAAATCCTTCTTCGAGCGCGACATGCGCGCGCTCAGCCATGGCTGCGTGCGGCTGCAGGATCCGCGCGGCATGGCGGCGGCGGTGCTTGGTACCTCGGTAGACTATATCGCCGAGAAGCTGAAGCACGGCCACGCGACCGAGAACGTGACACGCACGATCCCAGTGTACGTCGCTTACTTCACCGCGTGGCCTGACCTGTCCGGCAAGGTCGAATATTTCGGCGACGTCTACGACCGCGACTCGCGGCTCAAGCAGGCCCTGGACGCCACCGAGGCGGTGCGTTCGCCGTCGAGTTGATTTAACGCTCCAGCAGCGGCCGCCGGAAACCGGCGTCCCGCCCGGCGATCAGCCAATAGAGCAACCCGGCGACAAGGCCGGCGGCGGCGATGATGCCGATGTCGACCCAGCGCTGCGGGTCCATGTCCTCCGGCGCACTCGGCCAGATCAGGGCGAAACCGCCAACCGCGGCAGCGGCGCCGAAGAGCATGTGCAGCAGGACATTGCGCAGCGAGAAGAACTCGGCGATCAGCGCGAAGATGAGCGTCTGCAGCGCGGTCACGACGATCGTCAGGAAATAAACGAACATGCCGAGTGGCGGCACCAGCAGGACCGCGATCGGCGAGACGCCCATGACGTCGAAATAGTCGGGCGCGTTGGGCAAGGAACTGAGCGCGGCATAGATCGCCGCGATGGCGATCAGGCCAACCAGCACCGACACGAAGTAGCCGGCAAGCATCATCAATATGCGCTTTAGTACATGTTTCGCCGTCGCCATGCCCATCCCCCAATGCGGCGCCTAGGAGCAATTCCAGAAAAGGTGTGAAGCAGCTTTCCCGGGAAAAGCGCATAGCGCTTTCCCTTGGGAATTGCGTCAAAACAAAGAGTTAGAACGGTTCGCCGTTTCCGTGAAAGGTGAAATGCTCTGGCGCTGTAGTCAGCCATCAAAGCGAGACCGACGCAAGGGGAAGGCAATCGCCTCAAGCCAGCGACCTTTCCAACTCATAGCGGGGAGCGCCAATTTGTCGAGGTCGGCGCCGCCCCTCATTGTCCTGCCGGTGTCCAGCCGATAGATGGGTAACACTTTGAACCGGATACATAGGTAACAGTTTTCCCCCTTATGA
>NZ_JAMYSA010000125.1:0-15808 GCF_040321735.1 Mesorhizobium sp. M0293 | reverse complement strand
GCGTCGGCGCGCTGCTGGGTTCGATTTCGGCAGGTAGCGCGACCGCTGCTCCGGCTACCAAGCCGCAAGCGGTGTCGCAGGCCTCGTCGCCGGATGCGGCATCGACCGGCAAGCAGGCCGCGGCCGAGACCGCCAAGATCGCCGGCGATGCCGGCCCGGTCGAGCCGCGCAGCATGCCGCCGGCGCCAGCGGCCGCGAAACTGATCGCCGAAAGCAATCTCTCGGTCGACCAGATCTCCGGTTCCGGCAAGCGCGGCCAGGTGCTGAAGGGCGACGTGCTCGACGCGATCTCCAAGGGTGCGCCGTCGCAGCCGGCCGAGACGCCCAAGGCCGCACCGGCCCCGGTTGCCGTGCGGGCGCCGTCCTCGGGTGACGACGCATCGCGCGAGGAACGCGTGCGCATGACCAAGCTGCGCCAGACCATCGCGCGCCGCCTCAAGGAAGCGCAGTCGACCGCCGCCATGCTGACCACCTTCAACGAGGTCGACATGTCAGCGGTGATGGCGCTGCGCACCAAATACAAGGACGTGTTCGAGAAGAAGCATGGCGTGAAGCTCGGCTTCATGGGCTTCTTCACCAAGGCCGTCACCCACGCGCTGAAGGAAATCCCCTCCGTCAACGCCGAGATCGACGGCACCGACATCATCTTCAAGAACTACGCCCATATCGGCGTCGCGGTCGGCACGGAAAAGGGCTTGGTCGTGCCGGTGGTGCGCGATGCCGACCAGATGTCCATCGCCGAGATCGAGAAGGACATCGGCAGGCTGGGCATCGCCGCGCGCGACGGCAAGCTGTCGGTCGCGGATATGCAGGGCGGCACGTTTACGATTTCCAATGGTGGCGTTTACGGGTCGCTGATGTCGACGCCGATCCTCAACGCGCCGCAGTCGGGCATCCTCGGCATGCACAAGATCCAGGACCGGCCTGTCGTGGTCGGTGGCCAGATCGTCATCAGGCCGATGATGTACCTGGCGCTCAGCTACGATCACCGTATCGTCGACGGCAAGGAAGCGGTGACGTTCCTCGTGCGCGTCAAGGAAAGCCTGGAGGATCCGGAACGGCTGGTGCTGGATCTGTGAAGTCTGGTGCTGATCCGGCTGTTTGAATGCGTGCCGAGGAAGGGATCTGCGCGGCAGAATGACGACCCGTTCCCTTAGCCTTTCCAAGGTGCCTTCGATCGCATCGATCGCGGTCGGCATGCTGCTGGCGGCCGTCGGCGCCCATGCCGCCTGCCCGATCGAGCTCGCCGTCTATGGCGATGCCCAAAGCGGCAGCGAGATCGATTTTACCCCGACCGGCACTTCGGCGACCGTCACCAACACGTTCCGCATGATCCTCGACAACAATGTGGTGCTGAACGGCATCGTCATGTGGAACGAGGGCGTGTCGCGGCCGAATGGCGCGCTGATGTACAAATGCCCCGAGGGCGACGTTACCGGCGAGGAGCTTGCCGCCTGTACGCCCTGGCATGGCGTCATCTACACGTCGGATGACAGGGGCAGCATCGGACTGCTGCCGGCCGAAGGCGTCGGGGCGCCGAAGATGCTGATCCTGCCGGATCTCGGGCCGTCGTTGCGCCAATCCAGCGCCTATGGCGGCAGCGGGTTTTCGAAAGTGCCGTGGGATGTGTTTGCCTTGAAGGGATGCCAGGAATGAGCGGGTCGCAAAAGGTGTTGCTGGTCACCGGCGGCAGCCGCGGCATTGGCGCCGCGATCTGCCGGCTCGCATCGAAGGCCGGTTACCGACTGGGGATCAACTATGCTGCGAATCAGGATGCCGCCAATGCCCTGGTCGCCGAGATCGAGGCCGCCGGCGGCGACGCGATCGCTGTCAGGGCCGATGTCGGCAGCGAGGCCGAAATCGTGGCCATGTTCGAGACCGTAGATCGCGCCTATGGCCGGCTCGATGCCTTCGTCAACAATGCCGGCATCGTTGACGTCAAGGCGCGCGTCGACGAAATGGATGTCGCGCGGCTGGAGCGCATGATGCGCATCAATGTCGTCGGCTCGTTCCTCTGCGCCCGCGAGGCGGTCAAGCGCATGTCGACCCGCCACGGCGGGTCGGGCGGATCCATCGTCAACATCTCGTCGGCGGCAGCGACATTGGGCTCGCCGGGCGAATTTGTCGACTATGCCGCCTCCAAGGGTGCCATCGACACTTTTACCATCGGGCTTGCCCGTGAGGTCGCGCTGGAAGGCATCCGTGTCAATGCGGTGCGGCCGGGACTCATCGATACCGAGATCCATGCCTCCGGCGGGCAGCCGGACAGGATAGAACGGTTCCGCGATATACTGCCGATGAAAAGAGCGGGCACCGCGAATGAAGTCGCGGGTGCGGTTCTCTATCTCCTATCCGATGCCGCGTCCTATACGACAGGCGCGATCCTGAATGTCAGCGGCGGCCGCTGAGCCCCAATCAAGAAGGACAGTATCATGGCTTATGACGTCGTTATCATCGGATCGGGACCAGGCGGCTATGTCTGCGCCATCAAGGCGGCGCAACTCGGCTTGAAGACGGCTGTGATCGAGAAGAACGCGACCTTCGGCGGCACTTGCCTCAACATCGGTTGCATCCCGTCCAAGGCGCTACTCCATGCCTCCGAGATGTTCGCCGAGGCCGGCCATTCCTTCGACACGCTCGGCGTCGAGATCTCAGCGCCGAAATTGAACCTGAAGAAGATGATGGCGCACAAAGACGCGACGGTTTCTTCGAACGTCAACGGCGTCGCCTTCCTGTTCAAGAAGAACAAGATCGATAGTTTTCGCGGCACCGGCAAGGTGGTCGCGGCCGGCAAGGTCTCGGTGACCGGCGAGGACGGCAAGGTCGAGGAGATCGAGACGAAGAACATCGTCATCGCCACCGGCTCGGATGTCGCCGGCATTCCCGGCGTCAAGGTCGACATCGACGAGAAGGTGGTCGTGTCGTCGACCGGGGCGCTGTCATTGGACAAGGTTCCCGGCCATCTGGTGGTGGTCGGCGGCGGTGTCATCGGGCTCGAACTCGGCTCGGTGTGGGCGCGGCTCGGCGCCAAGGTCACCGTGGTCGAATTCCTCGACACCATCCTGGGCGGCATGGACGGCGAGGTCTCCAAGCAGTTCCAGCGCTTGCTTTCAAAGCAGGGTTTCGAGTTCAAGCTCGGTGCCAAGGTAACCGGCGTCGCCAAGGCCAAGAAGGGGGCGACCGTCACTTTCGAGCCGGTCAAGGGCGGTGCCGCCGAGACCATCGAGGCCGACGCGGTGCTGATTTCGACGGGACGCCGCGCCTTTTCCGACAGCCTCGGGCTGAAGGAAGCCGGCGTCGAGGTCGACGATCGCGGCCGGGTGAAGACCGATGGCCATCTGCGGACCAATGTTCCCGGCATCTATGCCATAGGTGATGTCATTGCCGGGCCGATGCTGGCGCACAAGGCCGAGGACGAAGGCGTGGCGGTGGCGGAAACCATTGCCGGCCAGGCTGGCCATGTGAATTATGATGTCATTCCGAGCGTCGTCTACACCAGCCCGGAAATCGCCTCGGTCGGCAAGACCGAGGAAGAGCTGAAGAACGCCGGTATCGGCTACAAGGTCGGAAAGTTCCCGTTCAGCGCTAATGGCCGGGCGCGCGCCATGCTGCACACCGACGGTTTTGTGAAGATCCTCGCCGACAAGACGAGCGATCGCGTTCTCGGCGTCCATATCGTCGGCTTCGGCGCCGGCGAGATGATCCACGAGGCGGCGGTGCTGATGGAGTTCGGTGGCTCGTCCGAGGATCTCGCCCGCACCTGCCACGCGCATCCGACGATGTCGGAGGCGGTCAAGGAGGCGGCGCTCGCGACGTTCTTCAAGCCGATCCACATCTAAAGCCCTCTCATAAACTCCACTCTGGCCGCCACCCGGCGAGGTTTCTCCGCTTTCACAGCGCTCCGGTTTTCGAAAACCACACCGGCTGACTCACCGGAGCGAGTTTCTGGAAAGGCCTTTCGGCCGACATCGCCCAAAACAAAACGGCCCGCCTTTCAGCGGGCCGTTTGTATTTAATATCGGGCCGATTTATTGGGCCGGGGCTGGAGCCGGCGCTGGGGCTGGAGCTGGTGCCGGAGCGGGCGCTGGTGCTGGTGCTGGTGCCGGGGCCGGTTCTGCGGGTGCCGGGGCAGGTGCTGGCGCAGGTTCGGCCGGCTTCATTGGTTCTGCCGGAGCGGGCGCTGGGGCCGGTGTGCTGGCCGCCGGCGGCTCGGCGGGTGTCGGATGCTCACCACCACTTCTTCCGAAAACATAATACGCGACAACCGCAAGAATAACGACGACCAGCGCAATCAGCCAACCACTACCGCCGCCGCCGCCACTTGGCCTCGGAGCGTTGGTGGACGAATTGAACGGGTCGTTTGGATTCGGTGCGTTCGCCATAAAAGTGTCCTCCGTGGATGAAAGATATCAATCAACACCAATCAACGCGCAATCATCGAACTGGTTTCACGCTAGGGTTGGAAAACGCCAAAAACAAGGACAATCCTGCCTTTCCGGAGCCTGAATGGCGTCGTTTCGCCACGCAGCGCACCAAGTTTGTGCCTGCTATGGTCGAATCAGAGGATTTTGCCGTGATGAATCGCACAGCGCAGGTTGTCCCGAATCACTACGAGGCTCTTGCTGGGGCCCAGTTCGCCGACCGCTATGTGCTGATCACCGAAGGTCTTTCGTTGACCGCACTCGGTGCCGCCGAACGGGCTTTGGGGCGAACGCCGCGATGGGTCGGCTGGCTCACGGCGCTGCGCAATCTTGTCGTCAGGCCGTTCCGGCTGAAAACGGGCCTCGAACCTGCCGTGTTGCCGTTCGGCCGGATCGGAATATTTCCGCTCCTCAGCCAGTTTCCCGGCAAGGTCGTGCTTGGCCTCGACGACCGGCATCTCGATTTCCGGGTCCTGGTCGAAGTCAGGGATCTCGGCATGGGTCGTCAGGAGGTGGCCGCAACGACGGTCGTCAAGACGCACAATTGGCTCGGGCGCGCCTATCTCGCGATCATCATGCCGTTTCACCGGATCATCGTTCCGGCGATGCTGGCTCAGCTCCTGGTCAAGTAAAGCTAAAGTCCGACAGGCGTGACGGTATAGCCGGCCTTGCGGAAATCCTCGACCAGGCCTTCGGGGCCGGGAAGATGGAGAGCGCCGACCGCCATGAAGGCATTGCCCCTGGCAAGGATCGGCCCGGCATGCTCGACCATCACCTTGTTGCGGCTGGTGATCATGGTTTCCTCGAACGCCGCATAGCCTGCGGGGTCGTCCTGCCCTTCTGGCATAGCGGCACGAAACAGCGGCCAGAACATGCCGGTGTCGCCGCGCTGGTAGAGCACGATCATGGTTTCGTTGATGTCGTTGACCTTGTCGCCGAGTTTCAGCGTGTCGACCAGGCCCTTCATGTGAAAGGCAAGCGGCAGCGAGGCCATGGCGCGCAGCTGGCTTTCAGCCGTCTCCAATCCTTCCACTGGCTTGCCGGCAGCCTTTGCACCCTCCGCCAGCTTGACGTCGAGCACCGGCGCGCCGCCGGACTGGCGGGCGAGTTCGCAGGCCGGCAGTGCCATCATGGCCGAGAGCATCCACGGCTTCATCTTGGCAACCGTCGCCGGCGGGATGCCGCGTGCGTCGAGCGCGGTGTTCATGGCCGCCGCATCGTCGGGCGACAGCAGCGACGCCAGCGTCGTGCTATCGGTGAACATCATCAGGTCCGGCTCCTTGAGCATCGCGACCATCATCTTCTGCTTGTCGAGCACGTCGGTGGTTTCGATGACGATGGTGCCGGCGGCGTCATAAGCCTTCTGCGCGTCCGCTGGCAGCGTGGTGACGCGCGGGTCGGTCATGTGCATGGTGCCGAACAGGAAGGATGGTTTTTCGCCCGGCTTTTCCAGCTTCCACAACAGGCCCTTGCCGTTCGGCGTCGCGGCCGCTTCGGCCTCGATCTTGCGGTAGGTCGCCGGATCGTTCTTCTGCAACGCCGACAGCATGTCGGCGCCGCTGCAGGTCGGGATTTCCGCATGCGCCCTGCCGGCCGCGAACAGCAAGACGGCAAGGAACGACAGGAAAAACAGGACGTTGAGCGCAACAAGCAGCTTCAGCGAGACGTGAGCTGCACGGTCGGCGATGGCGATGACGCGTTTCATGGTTCCGTTCTAGGACTGAAAAGCGGCAAAACGGTTAACCTGCACGGCGAAATTGAAGGGTTTATGCCCGTGGATGCGCCGATTCGTAGATTTCAAGTAGCCGCGCCGTGTCGACGCCGGTGTAGATCTGCGTCGTCGACAGGCTGGCGTGGCCCAAGAGTTCCTGGATGGTGCGCAGGTCGCCGCCGCGGCCGAGCAGATGGGTGGCGAAGGAATGGCGCAGTGCATGCGGCGTCGCTGTGTCGGGCAGGTTCAGCGCCGAGCGCAGCCTGGCCATGTCGCGCTGAACGATGGCCGGGTTGAGCGGGCCGCCGCGCGCGCCGCGAAACAACAGGCCCTTCGGGTCGAGGTGATAGGGGCAGAGCCGGCGGTATTCGGCAATCGCCCGCAGCGCTACCGGCAGCACCGGCACCAGCCGCGTCTTGCCGCCCTTGCCGGTGACGCGCAGCACGGTGTCGGTCGCCGACGCCAGATCGGCGCCGGCCAGACCGAGGGCCTCGGAAATGCGCAGGCCGGAGCCGTAGAGCAGCGTCAGCACGGCGGCGTTGCGGGCAGCGATCCAGGGTTCTTCCGCCAATTGGCCCTCGACGGAGACGATATGCCTGGCGTCGCTCGCCGTCAGCGGCTTGGGCAGCGATTTGGGCTGTCGCGGCGCGCGAAGGGCTGCCGCACCTGCCGCATTGGCAAGGCCGCGCCGCTCGAGGAAACGCAGCAGCGAGCGGATGCCGGCCAGCCCGCGGCCGAGCGTGCGGGCGCCGGCACCGGCATTGCGCCGCGCCGCGAGGAAGCCGCGCAGATCGGCCGGGCGCAGATTGGCGATGTCCGAAATGCCAGGCGAGCCGCCGCAGTGGCCGGTGAGGAAATGCAGGAATTGCCTGACGTCGCGCTCATAGGCTTCCACCGTCTCAGGTGACAGCCGACGTTCTCGCGCGAGCATCTTCAGCCAGCTTTCGCGCGCCGCCTGGAGATCGGGTTTAGCCGGGATGAGGAATTCCTGCATGGCGTGCTTCCAATTCCCTACCATTTTCCGACAGCCGGGTTAGGAAGCGGTGAAGAGGTGTCATTGAAAAGATGCCCGGCGGGGGCTAGGAGATCGTCGATTGGTGACACAAACCTTGGTGATTGGCTGAAACGCCAGGTCCCTTCGTCATCCTGGGGCGGAGCAGGAGCGAAGCGACGTCGCGGAGACTCCGGGATCCATGCCGTGACCTGTGTGCGCCGCTGCGTTACAAGTCTGATAACTTTGCGATGGAGACCACGCGAAGTGCCTGCAAATACAGAGTTGGCAGGAATGAGGCCCTTTCTGAACTGCCGTGTTTTTTGGTCGCCGTAACGGAATGGATCCTCGGGTCTGCGCAGCCGCTTCGCGCCTGCTCCGCCCGTGGATGACGAAGGTAAAAGCGCCATGAGCAAGCCCCAGAACCCTGTCCAGATGGCCGTGATCGGCGCCGCCCACGGCATCAAGGGCGAATTGCGGGTGAAGACCTTTACCGGTGAGCCGCTGGCGCTGGCCGACTACGGCCCGCTCTATGCCAGGGACGGTCGCGTCTTCCAGATCATCGACATCAGGCCCGCCAACACGGTCGTCGTGGTCCGCTTCAAGGGCATTGCCGACCGCAACGCGGCCGAGGCGCTGCCCGGCACCGAGCTGTTTGTCGATCGTTCGATGCTCCCGGATGACGGCGAAGCAGACGAATTCTATCATGCCGATCTCGTCGGCCTGGAAGTCCGGGACGACACGGGTGCCGCGCTCGGCAAGGTAGTCGCGGTGCATAATTTCGGCGGCGGCGACATTCTCGATGTGACGCTGGGCGGGCGCAAGGGCGTGCTGATCCCGTTCACGCAGGCCGCCGTGCCGCAGGTGTCGGTCGCCGAGGGTTTTGTCCGCGTCGATCCAGCATCCGCCGGGCTTGTCGACGACGAGGATGGTGATGGCCCGCGCGAAGAAGACTTCGACCCGAAGGGCAGGCCGCGCGGACCGAGCGACGCCGGGGGCAACCGGTGAGTTTTTTCGCCTCCGTGCTGACACTCTATCCCGAAATGTTCCCGGGCGCGCTCGGCCTGTCGCTGGCTGGGCGGGCGCTCGAGGCCGGCACATGGTCGCTGGAGGCGATCCAGATCCGCGACTTCGCCACCGACCGCCATCGCACCGTCGATGACACGCCGGCCGGCGGCGGCGCCGGCATGGTGATGCGTGCCGATGTTTTGGCGAAAGCCATCGACCATACGTCGCCGCCGGGCGACGCACGGCCACGGCTGTTGATGAGCCCGCGCGGCAAACCGCTGACCCAAGAGCGCGTGCGAGAACTGGCCGCCGGGCCGGGCGCCGTCATCCTGTGCGGGCGTTTCGAAGGCGTCGACCAGCGGGTGATCGACGCGCGGGGATTGGAGGAAGTCTCCATCGGCGATTTCATCCTCTCGGGCGGCGAACCGGCGGCGCTGGTGCTACTCGATGCCGTGGTGCGGCTGTTGCCCGGCGTGATGGGCAATGCGGTGTCAGGCGAGGAAGAGAGTTTCGAAAACGGCCTGCTCGAACATCCGCACTACACGCGGCCGCAGGAGTTTGAGGGCCGCGAGATTCCCGAGGTGCTGATTTCGGGCAATCACAAGAAGATCGCCGCATGGCGGCGGGCTGCGTCGGAATTGTTGACGAAAGAGCGGCGGCCGGACCTGTTTGAAACCGGCAAAAACAGCAATGGCTAAGGAGAGCCTGTGTGTGGGCAAGTGCTCTCCCGTCTCCGACTATCCGCCAAATTAGCCTAATAAAGTGCATTGTATGCACTTTATGATTGATTTAGTGCGTGAATTGCACTAAATTTCTTATCAGGTGGGCCAAATGCCGACAATCGCCACATTCGACGGGATAAAGATCCAGGTCTTTGCAGACCATAACCCGCCGCATTTCCATGCGGTCAAGGCAGAATTTGAAGTCCTGATAAGCATCGGATCGTGGGAGATACTTCAGGGCTCGATGCGCCGGAGTGATCTCGATGCTGTCATGGACTGGGCAAAGACGCATGAAACGGAGCTTCGCAATGAGTGGAGACGTATCAATGGATAACGGGATCGTCACGAAGGGCCGTCCGCTTCCTCGGATTGCGGCCGCCACCATTATTGACAATCGTCGAGTCCGCGTGACCTGGCGAAACGGCAATTCAGTAACTGTGGATTTGGCCCCGGTCCTTAATAGTCACCGCCACTTTATTCCCCTTCGAACAGACGAAGAAAATTTTGCCACGATGAGAGTAAATGACGAAGGCACGGCGCTCGAATGGGATGGCGGGATAGAGCTTTCCGCAGTTTGGATTGCCACTCTTCCCCCCGTGGGAATGGAGAACGGAGAGTTCCGCCAAATCATGGACAAGCTATCGTACTCGCTCGACGGGATGGCGCTGCAACTCGACGTTTCTCGACGCCTGATCGCAATGTACAGGGGGTCAACTCCAATCCCGAATTCTATAGCTTTGGCTGCTCGATATCTGGCTGAAAAGGCAGATAAACGATGAAGTTATCCGCCCTGTTAGACTGTCTCGATCGATATTTACCATCGAGCAAGTCGATTCCTGCGGCGTTTCGAAATCGGAATGATTCGGCTCAGCCTTTTGTGAAATAATAGAAGGCCAAAAAGAGACCGACGGCGACGACGAAGCCGCGCACCGCGTTCCGTGGCACACGCTTGGCGATCCAGACGCCGGCATAACCGCCCAGCGCGCCGCCCGGTATCATGATGATCGCCTGCGGCCAGGCGATAACACCGCCCGAGACGAAGACGACGATCGCCACCGCAGCAATGACCATGGCCAGCATGTTCTTCAGCGCGTTCAGCCGGTGATAGTCACCGGCTTGCGTCAGGCCGAGCGTCGCCAGCATCATCACGCCCATGCCGGCGCCGAAGAAGCCGCCATAGATGGCGGTGAGAAACTGCGCCAGCGAACCCATCAGCGAGCCCACGGCCGCTTCATGCTCCGGTTTCGGCGCCGGCTTCAGCCACGGTCCCGCGGCGAACAATGCGGTTGCGCCTAACAGCAGCCACGGCACCAGGGCGCGAAACGACGGATTGTCGAGCGCCAGCAGAATTAGCGCACCGGCCAGCGCGCCTGCGGCCGAGATCAGGCAGAGCAGCAGCGCACCGCGCCAGAAATGCCTGATGTCGGCTGAGTAGGCGAGCGTCGAGGTGATGTAGCCTGGAAACTGCGTCACCGAGGAGGTGGCGTTGGCGACGATCGGCGGCAGGCCGACCAATGTCATGGCGCCGAAGGTTATGAAGGTGCCGCCACCGGCGACCGCATTGGCGGCGCCTGACAGAAAGCCCGCCAGGAACAGCAGGATGGCATCGAAGACAGACATGGAATGCGGCCGCTCAAAGACTGTGTTGTTTCAGGCTTAGAAAGCCTGAAGGACCGGCGCAACCCGGCACGGCAAGATTGCGATGAGGCCATCCGCGCAAAAAAGACTCAGGCGCAGGCGTGACAAAGCGCTGAAATAGCTGTATGTGCCCGCCCGTACTGGCAAGAAAACTCTGCCGGACCCGTCAACAATGACGGTGTAGTCGCCCCTGCCCGATGTTTCAAAGACAGATGTCTCGAACAAAGGGCATAGCCGAGCGGTCAATGGAACTGCAAGGCGAGTGTCGGACGCTCTGACTGTCGGAAGAACAAGAAGTGGACTATTGAGATGGATATTCTCCGTCAGCTCGAGGCCGAACAGGCCGCCAAGATCGAAGCCAAGCGCAAGCTTCCCGAATTCCAGCCCGGCGACACCGTGCGCGTCCAGGTCCGCGTGACCGAAGGCACCCGCACCCGCGTCCAGGCTTATGAGGGCGTCGTCATCGCCCGCGCCGGCGCCGGTTTCCAGGAGAACTTCACCGTCCGCAAGATTTCCTACGGCGAAGGCGTCGAGCGCGTGTTCCCGGTCTATTCGCCGATGGTCGAGGGCGTCGAGATCGTTCGTCGCGGCAAAGTGCGTCGCGCCAAGCTCTACTACCTGCGCGATCGTCGCGGCAAGTCGGCCCGTATCTCGGAAAACACCGGCGTGCGCGCCCGCAAGCTGAACGATGAGGAGCGCGATGCGCTGAACGCTGAGAAGGCTCGCATCGAGGCTGAGAAGGTGGCAGCCGCCGAGGCTCTGGCCGCCGAGAAGGCCGCTCAGGACGCCGCCGAGAAGAAGGCCGCCGCCGAGGCCGCTGAAGCCGCCAAGGCAGCAGAAGCAGCCACCGCCGAATAAGATTTTCGTCAAGCATGTTCAAAAAGGCGGCTTCGGCCGCCTTTTTTCGTTTCCGGAGAACGGTTGGGCTTGGCAGGAAATTCGCGGTTGACTCCATTTATATCGTGTACTAAGCAATCGTGCACGATTTAAATGGAGAAGCGAAATGCCTGCACTGTATTCCACCCAAGCCCGTGCCGTCGGCGGCCGCGCCGGCCATGTCCAGAGCGATGATGGCTTGCTCAGCCTCGACCTTGCCATGCCCAAGGAGCTAGGCGGCAAGGGCGGCGCCACCAATCCCGAGCAGCTTTTCGCCGCCGGCTATGCCGCCTGCTTCGAAAGCGCCATGCGCTTCATCGCCGGCAAGCAGAAACTGCCGCTGCAGGACGCCTCGGTGACGGCCAATGTCAGCCTGCACACGAATGCGCAGGGCGGATTTGTGCTTGGCGTTTCCCTCGCGGCGGAAACGAAAGGTCTTGATCAAACGGCGGCGGAAGCGCTTGTATCGGCGGCGCATCAGGTTTGCCCCTATTCCAACGCCATCAAGGGCAACATCGAAGTGGCGCTTTCGGCAAAGGCGCTTCCGGCAAAGGCAGCATGACCGCGGAAACGATAACCATGTCCACACATACCCCGGCGCAATTCGCCGGGGTGGCAAAACTCGACCAGCAGCTCTGCTTCGCGCTCTATTCGGCAAGTGGGCTGATGACGCGGCTGTATCGGCCGTTGCTCGATCCACTCGGCCTTACCTATCCGCAATATCTGGCCATGCTGGCGCTGTGGGAGCGCGCGCCGAGCACGGTGGGCGAGCTTGGCGAAGCACTCGGGCTGGATTCGGCGACACTGACGCCGCTGCTCAAGCGGCTGGAGGCAGGCGGCCTGGTCACGCGCCGTCGCGACCCAGCCGATGAGCGCCGGGTTCTGGTCGAGCCGACGGCGAAGGGCCAGGCACTGCGCGAGCAGGCCGTAAGCGTGCCGGCGGCGATGCTGTGCAACCTGCCGCTGGACGCCGACGAGTTGAAATCCCTGCACCACACCCTGACGCGGTTCGTCTCCGGCTTGCGCAAGGCGGACCCCGGCACCGCGAACCAGAGCTGATCGCCGTCGCGGCACTGTTCCTTCTGGAATTGCGGGATTGAAGGTATTGGATCCGCTTTCGTGTGCACTGACGCAGCGGAGCGTCTTGCATGACGCTTGCGGAAAGCTAAAGTCGGCGCCGGATTTTCCTGCAAGCCCGGCCATGCCCGGGTCATCAATTCCCGGGGAGTGTGTCATGACCAAATCGAAACTGCTGCTGGCGGGCCTGCTTGCCCTCGCCCTGGCGCCCGTTGCCGCCATCGCGCAGGCGCTTCCCGATCTCGGCGGCAAGAAGGTGGTGGTGGTCACCGAAAACGCCTATCCGCCGCTGCAGTTCATCGACGCCAAAACCGGCAAGCAGATCGGCTGGGAATATGACGCGATGAACGAGATCGCCAAGCGGCTCAATTTCACGGTCGAGTACCAGAACACCTCTTGGGACGCGATGATCCAGGCGGTTTCCGACAACCAGTACAACATCGGCATGACCGGCATCACCATCAAGGACGACCGCAAGGAAAAGGTGGATTTCTCCGACCCCTATATGCGCTCGGAACAGTTCATGCTGGTGCGCGGCGACGAAAGCCGCTTCACCGACGCCAAGACCTTCGGCGCCTTCAAGGACGGGCTGGTCGGCGCGCAGGCCGGCACCACGCCCTTCTACACCGCCGTCTACAGTGTGCTCGACGGCAATGAGCAGAACCCGCGCATCAAGCTGTTCGAGACGTTTGGTGCGACGGTGCAGGCGCTGAAGTCCGGCGACGTCGATGTCGTGCTGACCGACGGCACCGCAGGCAAAGGCTATGTCGATGCTTCCGAAGGCAAGCTGAAGTTGATCGGCGGACCGCTCGGCACCGAGGATTTTGGCTTTATCTTCCCGAAGGGTTCGGATTTGGTGAAGCCAGTCAACGCGGCCATCGCGGCGCTCAAGGCGGACGGGACGCTCGATGCGCTGAACAAGAAATGGTTCCTTGACTACAAGATGGGGCAGTAGGCCCTGTTGTCGCTTTCGTCAGTCGCAAACGCCGATAAACAGGCGTGGTTGGCAAAGCTGCCAATCTCCCCCCTTGCGGGGGAGATGCCCGGCAGGGCAGAGGGGGGTGTGAAGGATCGCGACGTTTCGATCTCGAGCTTTTCCAAAGAGAATCCAGGCAGAGGCCGTGGCTGTGATCGGTTGACAGGCTGGAGGGACAGCACCCCCCTCTGTCCTGCCGGACATCTCCCCCGCAAGGGGGGAGATTGGCTGCTCTTGCGAAGGCAGCCGTTCACCAGCGTTGGGAATTGATGCCCCCTGCCTCAACCTCCAAAGCCGACTTCCCTTGGTGGCTCGTCGTTGCCGTAACCATCGCGATCGCGGTGGCCGTCTTCGTCGCCACCAGCAAACTCTATACCCAGGTTTTCGCCACCGTCGCCAAGGGCATCGGCATCACCATCTTCGTCACCGTGATCGCCTTCGTGCTGGCGTCAGTCATTGGCCTCGGCGTTGCACTGATGGGAATGTCGGGTTCACGTTTGATGCGCCAGATCGCGCGCTTCTATGTCGAGATCATCCGCGGCGTGCCGATCCTGGTGCTGTTGTTCTGGATCGCCTTTGCCGGTGCTCCGGCTTTCGTCGCGGGCTGGAACGCGCTGACCGCGCCGCTGCAGAGTGCCGGCCTGTTCGGCGAGCTGCTGGTGCGCGACGTGTCGCTGTTGTGGCGCGCCATCATGGCGCTGACCATCGGCTATTCGGCCTTCATCTCGGAGGTCTTCCGGGCCGGCATCCAGTCGGTAGAGAAAGGCCAGATCGAGGCGGCGAAGGCACTCGGGCTGAGCCGCGCGCAACGCTTCCGGCTGATCGTGTTTCCGCAAGCGATCCGCACCATCCTGCCGCCGCTCGGCAATGATTTCGTTGCTCTGGTCAAGGATTCCTCGCTGGTCTCGGTGCTCGGCGTGGCCGACATCACCCAGATGGGCAAGGTCTACGCTGCCGGCTCGTTCCGCTTCTTCGAGACCTATTCGATAACAGCCTATATCTATCTCATCCTCACCGTCGGCCTGTCGCTGGCGCTGCGGGCGCTGGAACGGCGACTGCGCCGTCAGCACGAGGAATAGTTTTTCGGCGAAGACAGCGTTACGATCCCCGGTGTTCTCGTTGAGGAGGTCCCATGATCGTCGACAAAGCCAATGCGGCGCTGGATTCCGTCTACACGGCCGATACGCCGGAAGCATTGGCTGAGGCGTATGCCGCATGGGCCGCGACCTATGACAGCGAAACCGCGTCGCTCGGCTATCTCCTGCCGTTTCTGATCACCGCCTGGGTGGCGCGCCATGTGCCGGCGGGCGATGGATCGTTGCTCGATGCCGGCTGCGGCACCGGCCTGTCGGGTCCGTCGCTGAAGGCGCTGGGCTACCACGACATTGCCGGGCTCGACCTTTCCGACGACATGCTGAAGATCGCCGGCAGCCTCAATGCCTATAGCGAGTTGAAGCAGGCGATGCTCGGCGGTCCGCTGCCGTGGCCGGATGGCCATTTCCGCGCCTTCTTCTCGACCGGCGTGTTCACCATCAGCCATGCGCCGGCGTCTGGTCTGCATGAGTTGGTGCGCATCACCCGAAAGGGCGGGCATGCGATCTTCACCGTGCGCGACCAGGTGTTTGAGAACGGCGGCTTTCAGGTCGTGTTCGACGAACTGGAACAGATGAAAAAATGGCGGCCGGTCGAGCAAAGCCCATGGTTCCGCTGCTATGCGATCGCCGAGCCGGATGCGTTGGTGAAGACGTTTGTGTTCGAAATCCTGTAGCGGAGTGAAGCCTGGTCTTAGACATCCAAGCACCTAGCGGCTGGAACTATGTGCAAGTAAGAGCGTTGCGAAAGCGTGGGGTTGCGCCCGGCCTCATTGCGAAAGCGGGCTATGGCGCGGCCAGTCATTCCGCGCAGGAGGAGGGTTGAATGGCGTCCGTCCGTTATATCGTTGCAGACGTAGACAAGGCGGTACAATTTTACCGAGACAATCTCGAATTCAAGATCGAAATGCACAATCCCGGCAAGTTCGCAGCGCTGCTTCTCGATGATCTTACCCTGTATCTCAGCGCTCCAGGTGCGGGAAGCGGTGGTCAGGCCGGAGGTGATCCGGAGCCAGGCGGGTGGAACAGGTTCATGGTCGTAACCAAGGGGCTGGATGACCTGATCAACCGGTTGCGCGCGGCCGACGCGACGTTCCGCGGGAACATCAGCGATGGCGGTGCGGGCCGGGCTATTCTGCTTGAAGATCCATCGGGCAACGTTATCGAGCTGTTCGAATTCAAGAAGGACAGACAGTGATCTCCCCATTTCGTGCAGGACTGTCCGGGGAAAGTTATTCATATATGAAGGCCATCTGATTGAGGGAGGATCGGTCTCTTGGTCGGCTCGGATTGACCG
>NZ_JAMYSA010000124.1:0-15828 GCF_040321735.1 Mesorhizobium sp. M0293 | reverse complement strand
AGTTCTACTTCCGCACGACCGACGTGACCGGCATCGTGTCGCTGCCGGAAGGCACCGAGATGGTGATGCCGGGCGACAACATCACGGTCGATGTCGAGCTGATCGTGCCGATCGCCATGGAAGAGAAGCTGCGCTTCGCTATCCGTGAAGGCGGCCGCACCGTCGGTGCCGGCATCGTCGTCACCATCAAGGAATAATCGAGCCCGGCACGCGCCGGTCTGGTTCGAAACTGAAAGGGCGGTCCTTGGGGCCGCCCTTTCTTTTTGCCCCTGGAGATCGGTGCCCCGCGATGTCGTGCAGACCCTGTTGCAAGCCTTTGGACCTCGTCTAGTATGGATTGCATCAAGGGGCTTTTTCCAGATGGTTCCAGGGCGCCTTTTCCATCGTCGGGCATTGTGGTCGCTGCGGCTGATCTGCCTGCTGGCGTTGCTTGTCACGGGACGTGCCTTTGCGACGGATACGGCCCCGGATCTCGGTCCGACGATGCAGTTTGGCATTGTCCGCAGCAATGCACCGGGGTGCGAGCCGATCTGCCCGGAATGGATCTCCGCCGAAGGCTCGATAGAAGCCGGAACGCCGGCTCTCTTCAAACGCATGCTGAAGACGCTTGGCGGGCGAAAGCTGCCGATCGTCGTCAATTCTCCCGGCGGCAATGTCGAGGCGGCACTGACGCTTGGCCGGCTGATCCGCAAGAACAAGCTCGATATCGCCATTGGCAAGACGGTGTTCTCCGGTTGCCAGCCCGACGCGAGGGGTTGCCAGGGCCGTGACAAGAATGGCGCCCGCTACGTAGGCGATGTCATCGACTATGGCGCCATGTGCAATTCCGCCTGTCCGTTGATGTTTGCCGGCGGCGTCCAGCGTGTCGCAGGCGAATGGGCCTATCTCGGCGTCCATCAGATCACCACGACCTACATCCGCACGAAATTGCAATACCGGACCACCTACCGCATCGTGGGAGGCAAGAAGAAGGTCCTCAACACAAAGATCGTCAGCCGCAAGAACGCCGGCAGCTACAAAACATACGAGATGAGCAAGTCGGTGGAGAAAAGGCTGGCGGCCTATCTCAACCAGATGGGCATCGAACAGGGCGTGCTCGAAACGATGAAGAGCACGCCGGCCAGCGAAATCCACCAGATCGCCCTCGACGACATGCTGACGATGAAGTTGGTCACCAGCGCGGATGCTGTGGACATGCTGACCACCGCAAGCCTGTGCAGGCCGGACCGGCTGGCCGCGAATTGCCGGGAAATACCGGGGAACAAGCCGGATGGTCTGATGGCCGCGGCCAAGCCTGCTCCGCAGCCGGCCGAGCCCGGGGGTGTGCAGCGCGATAAGGACATGCGCTTTGTCGTGGTTCGCGGCAGCAACCCGCTCTGCAATCCGGAATGCCCGGAATGGATCTCGGCGGAAGGCGCGATCACACCTCAGACCCCGCAGAAGCTGCGCCAGGTGCTCGCCACGCTTGGCAACCGGCGGCTGCCTGTCGTTATAAGTTCGCAAGGAGGCGACCTGTTCAGCGCTCTGGCCGCGGGACGGCTTGTCCGCGAAAAGAAGCTCGACGTCGCCGTTGGCCGCACTGATTTCGTCGGCTGTGACCCGGGAGAGTGGAATTGCCTGGCCAAGGAGGGCGCTTATGCCGGCTTGAGCATCGATGCGGGAGTGGAGTGCGATTCGGCCTGTGCGCTCATGCTTGCCGGCGGCGTGAGACGGCTTGTTGGCCCCCGTGCGCGGCTTAGCCTGTACCCGATGGGGCAAAAGCAGGCGGTCAAGGCCTATCTCGAGGAGATGGCGATCGATCCCGCTCTGTTCGCAGCGATCGGGCGGCGCTCGGTCGAGCGCCAGCTGGAAGCCGACATGATGCAGAAAATCGGGCTGACGACGAGCCCGCAATCAGTCGACGCGCTGACCGGCGCCACCATCTGCGACGCGGTGCCGAAACCGCTGAATTGCCGGATCCGGTCTTCCGCCAATGCCGAGGCTGACGCGCCCGCCAAATTGTAAAGCGCGGCGAAGTCGGAAACTGGCCATCGAGGCAGGTTGAGCCACTCGCGATTTTTCCGCTATCGTCGCTGCTGGCGGCACCGGGGCTGGAGGGATCGAGAATGAGCCAGGATATCCCGACACTCTACGAATGGGCCGGCGGCAGCGAGGCCTTGAACCGGCTGACCCAGACTTTCTATGACAAGGTGGCGCGGGACC
The DNA here is from genome assembly GCF_040321735.1 of Mesorhizobium sp. M0293. Classification (NCBI taxonomy): domain Bacteria; kingdom Pseudomonadati; phylum Pseudomonadota; class Alphaproteobacteria; order Hyphomicrobiales; family Phyllobacteriaceae; genus Mesorhizobium; species Mesorhizobium sp. M0293. The sequence goes on along the minus strand of NZ_JAMYSA010000124.1, from coordinate 13,626 downwards.
CGATCGTCGGGCCGGTGTTCAAAACCATGTCACCGGATCATCCCGCTCATGTCGCGGCCTTCATCGGTGAGGTATTCGGCGGACCGAAAACCTACAGCGAACAGTTTGGCGGCCACCGCGAGATGGTCATGCACCATCTGGGCAAGCATCTGACCGAAGAGCAGCGCCGCCGCTGGATCAGCCTCCTGGCCGATGCCGCCGACGCGGTCGGCCTGCCCGACGATCCGGAATTCCGTTCGGCCTTCATGGGCTATGTCGAATAGGGATCGCGGCTGGCCAAGATGAACTCCAATCTCGGCGAGACCTCCGATCCCGAGACGGAGCCGATGCCGGCGTGGGGATGGGGCGTGCCGGGCGGCCCGTATCGGCCACCGGATACGAAGTAGCTTCCAGAGGCCATGGGAGGTGTCAGGCGGATGCGGGAGAATACGAAGATCGTGCGCTGGCGCGAGTGGGACGGCCCCGGCCTCGAACATTTGGTGCTGCAGGAACGGGCAGGGGAGGTTTTGGCAGACGCCGTCGTCATTTGCTCCGGCGCAACGCCGTTTGCCGTCCGCTACCGCATTGCCTGCGATGCCGGCTGGCGCGCCAGGCGTGTCGTGGTCGACATGATCGGCAGCGGCAAAACGCTTGTTCTTGCCGCCGATGGCGAGGGTCGCTGGACCAGGGACGGTCTGGCGGTGCCCGAACTCGACGGCATTCTCGATCCCGATCTGACCGTCACGCCATTCACCAACACGCTGCCGATCCGGAGATTGCGGCTTTCCGTCGGGCAGAGTGCCGAGATCACCACGGCCTTCATCGATTTCCCGGCACTCACCGTCGTCGCCAACCCGCAGCGCTACACATGCCTCGAAGAGGGCAGGCGATATCTCTATGAATCGCGCGCCAGCGACTTCAGGCGGGAGCTCGAGATCGACCGCGAGGAGTTGGTCGTCGACTATCCAGATTTCTGGCGTAGGGGTTAAGGCGCGTTTGCTTGCAAACCACTCTTTACAGAGCGAGCGGAAGCTTTTAGGAAGCGCCTGCTGCGCCGACATGCGCACGTACGGGCATAGCTCAGTTGGTAGAGCGGCGGTCTCCAAAACCGCAGGTCGTAGGTTCGAGCCCTGCTGCCCGTGCCATTTCCCTAGGGAAATCAAGCACTTAAAAATCGCCTTGCTTGGCGAGGACGCCGAAACTAGCCTTACACATCTCTTTCACAAACTTGCACACGCGCAGGGAGTGTCTGGCGATGGCGGAAAAGCACACGATTCTGGAAGGCAAGGTTCACGTCTATCGGCGCAACGACAGCCCGATTTGGCACTGTTCGACGTTCCTGAAAGGCAAAAACTGGCGGGTCAGCACCAAGGAAGAGAGCCTTTCTCGGGCCAAAGACTGGGCAGAAGACTGGTATTTCGGGCTGAAGGACAAGGGCCGTCGCGGCGAGCTGGTGGGCGAGAAAACCTTCAAGGACGCCGCGGACCAGTTCATCGGCGAATACGAGGTCCTCACGGACGGCGAGCGCAACGCCCGCTGGGTCCAGGACCATTATCGGCGCGTGCGCACCTATCTGGTGCCTTTTTTCGGCAAGATGGGTCTTTCGACCATCACGGCCGGGACCGTGCAGGAATACCGCATTTCGCGGATGACGCCTGAGGAGGGCAAGAAGCTCCCCTCACGCAGTACCCTGCACCACGAGACTGTGACGTTGCGGCTGGTCCTGAAAACCGCCCTGCGCCACCGCTGGGTGGCCCACCTGCCCGACATCTCGCAGCCTTACAAGAAGTCCGCGAAGGTGGTGCATCGCGCTTGGTTTACCCCACAGGAATACAAACAGCTGTACCAGGCGACACGTGCCCACGCCCATGATGCACGTGCAGTTAGCCTCAAAGCGCAGAAGGGTGAGCAGGCGCACCGTGTCTGGCTGGCCGAGCAGCTTCACGACAAGATCCTCTTCCTGACAAATACCGGTTTGCGGCCGGACGAGGCCAACTGGCTGGAGTACCGGGACGTGGAGGTTGTTAAGGACGGCCCGACGGGTCAGAAAATCCTGGAGATCCAGGTGCGGGGCAAGCGCGGGGTCGGGTACTGCAAAAGTACGTCGGGCGCCGTATTCCCGTTCGAGCGGATGGTGGCCCGGAACAAGCCCAAACCCACTGACCGGATCTTTCCGGTCGACCACAAGAAGCAGTTCAACGCCATCCTCGACAAGATCGGCCTCAAGCTGGACCGGGAGGGCAATAGGCGGACGTTGTATTCGCTCCGCCACAGCTACATCAGCTTCAGGCTGCTGGAGGGTGCCGACATCTACCAGATCGCCAAGAACTGCCGGACGAGCGTCGAGATGATTGAGAAGCACTATGCCGTGCATCTGAAGAATCGTCTCGATGCCGCCGCCATCAACGTCCGTAAGCCTAAGCCGGTGAAACGGCCCAAGCCCGCAGAAACGACGCTTGACCTGTTCGAAAACTGACTGCCAGGGAGGCTTGCACCATGGGAATTTTGTTGCGATGCGTACAGCGCACCTACGCATCGCCCCAACGTGTACGCATTACAACGTGGGCGGCGATGCTTGCTCGGTTTTCTAACCGGTTGCGGGGCGCAAACCGGAGAAAACCGGCAGCTGCGCCAAGGGGGAAACCCCCTTTGGAAACCCCGTCCGAGCCGTGGAGAGGCCCGTGGCCATCTACCATCTGAACGTCAAGAACATCAGCCGGAGCGAGGGCCGTTCCATTGTGGCTGCTGCGGCGTATCGGGCCGGGGAAGTCCTTCCCAATGAGGCTGAGGAACGCCTGTCGGATTTCGGGGGACGCCGTGATGTCGTGGCGAGCGAAATCCGCTTGCCCGCCGGCGCGCCGGAGTGGATGGGCAACCGTGCCAGCCTGTGGAACGCGTTGGAGGCCGCCGAGAAGCGCAAGGACGCCCGGCTGGCCAAAGAGGTGGAATTCGCACTTCCCCTGGAACTGCCACGCTCCGCGTGGCTAGCCGTGGCGCGGATCATGGCCGACGCTTACACGGCGCAGGGGTTCGTGGTGGATATCGCGATCCATGACGACGGTGCCCGCCGCAATCCGCATGTTCATTTGCTCATGACCACCCGGTTGGTGGGGCCGGATGGCTTCGGCTTGAAGATCCGCAGCGCTGACGGCAAGCAGTTCGTGACCGAAGCGCGTAAGCTGTGGGAGCGGATTGCCAACGCTGCCTTAGGCGAGGCAGGCCTCGCCGTGACGATTGACAGCCGGAGTTATGCGAAGCGTAGGCTGGAGCATACGCCGGGCCGGCACCGCGGCCCAAATCCTGAGGAACGGCGGGCAAACAGGATTCACGCGCAACGGGAGAGGGAACAGATGGCACCGAGAGAACCTGACGAAGACCTGCCGGTGCCTGACCCGGATGGGTCGCCGATCCATCCGCAGGAGTTGGCCGCTGCCGAGGACCGCATGCTGGACGATTTGCATCGCCCCGCCTTGGCTGAGGTTGGGCATAACCAGGGTAGCCTGGAGGCCGCCCAAGCGGTTGTGGACCGCCAGAACGCACGTGAAATGAGCGAGGACGATGCTGCCGCCTATCGGCTCGCCCCTGAGAACCATCTTGACTGGCTGGAGGACAAGACCCAGCCGGAAGACGTCCCGACGCTGGAGCGGTGGGAAAACCACCTTGATTGGCTGGATACAGGCCCCCAGGAGCCCTCGGAGGGCCGGGAGGAGCCCCGGACACCCGAGCCGGACCGCGAGCGCAGGTAGCACTTGCAGGATCCGGGAAGCCGCCCCATCATGATTTCATGACCAAGGTCCATACAGGCTCTGTTTTCGGAATCCGTGAGCTCACGGAAGAGCAACGCGCGAAGACGCGCAATGAACTGGAATGGCTGGAAACGGACCTGATCCGACGGCGCAAGCGCCTCGCCTACTGGACCATGCGCAAGACGCAGGCGGAAACGACGACCCACATCCCCGAGCACCTACATCAGGGTATCTTTCATTTTCATGCCCGTGCGCAGGACCTGGTGAATTCCGGTGAGAGACTTCGGGCTTATCTGATGGTCGAGCTGCAGGACCAGCCGGAGCATTTGGCCGCCTATCACTACCAGCACTAAAGTGCTTCTGGAGAGCGCACAATGGGCAAAAAAGACGACCTGGAGCGAATGCATGAACACGCGGAGTCGCTTGAAAAATCGATCGCCGGGCTCGACCATGACATTGAGCGCGTGACCCATGACCTAGCCGCCGGGGGTGATGCCGGCCAGTTGATTTCGTTTCTGCACGACCGCCACAACCTGCAACTCGGGCTCACGCTTGAGCTCGGCAAGGTAGAGGCGCGGATCGAGGATCTGGAAAACCTGATCCGCGAGGAACAGGAGCAGCCCCAGGAGCAACTTCTGACCGACCAGTTGCAGCAGGAAAGTCCCGTTGCTCCGGAGGACCACCTGGACTGGTTCAAACAGTCGTTGGCCGAAAACCCGCCGCAACTCGACGAACTTGAAAGGGCCGAGCAGAGCATGCTCCAGGAGATGGAGCACGAGCCTGCACCTGAGGACCATTTGGATTGGTTGTCAGGCCGCCGGTAGCGCCTGCAATCCCCGGTGGATGCCCCCTACCGCACGCAAACCTGTCGCGTGACCTCGCAGGGGTGGCCATTGCGCTGGAAGCATTCTGAGAGCGCCATTTCTTTGGCATCGTCGATGGTTGGTTCCAGCTGCAACTCATAACGGGACCGCTTCGTCGCGGGGATAACCCGTGCCACGGCTGCGCAGGTATTCCGGAAGGTCTGCTTCACCGCGCATCGGCTTCCGCCGCTGAATTGCCCACACTCGGCAAGGGCCGCGTCAGCCGCCTCCTGCTCGCTCGCGAAGCTGCGATCCGTCAGAATGACTATACCGTTGCCGGCTACGGCGAACGCTCCGTATCCTCCCTGCCGTCCTGGTGGTGTTGCGCGTACAACCGGCAACTCGGTTTGCGCAGGGTCTTCGGACGGCCTTGTCGTCAGGCTGGCAATCTGGTTCCGGAGGTCCTCGATTTGCTTATCGAGGCCGACGCGGGCCGTGTCCCGGGTCGCAATCTGTCCTTTCAGCTCCAGATTCATGTCTCGTAAAACATCGTTCCGATGGGTCATCTCGTCCCGGTCAGCCGTCATGTTGGCCAGTTGATCCGACACGGTTTCGAGTTGGCGTTGCGCGTCGGGCTGGCTGGCCACGGCGAGACGCGCCGAGCGCTCGACATTGGCGGCGTCAAGTTTCTGTTGCAGATCCTTTGCTTCCGCACGGGCCTTGTCGCGATCTGTGATCGCTGCCGCGAGGGTGGCGCTGTCGACGGACGGTGCTACCACCCGTGTCCTCGCCGTCTCAGGATCAGCGGCTAGGGCCGCTTCGGCGACCTTGACCGCCCGCTCGCGGGCGTCCAGCAGCCGCACGCGCTCTGCATAGCCGGCGTCGCCGAACCACGCGTCGTTCGTGGCAATCACCCAATCCCACGATGACGATAAAGCGTGACCTGCTGACACCCTGGTGTCATCGAACCGGCGATCAAGAGCGTAGAAGTTGACGATAGCGGGTGCCACCACGGCTAAGGCGACGCATGCGGTGCCCACAATCAGCAGCCGCCGCGTACTAACCTTGGCGCGCAAAGCCGCGGCGCGGTGTTGGGTCCACCGGGTAAGACCGGACGTGATGGCGCCCAGCTTCGCCCACACGGGAGCCGGCGCAACGCCGCTGGCGCCGACAGGTCCTAGGCCCTGCGCCCCCTCGGGACCCGCAACCGTGGCTAGGTCCCCAGTCGGTTTGGCGGCTGCCTGCTGCGCAATCGCGCGGGCATTCAGCGCCTTCAGGCGCGCTTGGAGGGTCGGGTGCGTCGAAAAGAGGTTGCCGAAACCTGTCCCCCGGAACATCAGGTAGCCATAGTGGTGCTCCTGGGCGGTCGGCTCATCTCCCATGCCATGGAGACGCGTGAGCGCGCGGGCCATCGCATCGACCGAGGTCACGTGCGCACCGACCGCATCGGCATGGAACTCGCGATTACGCGAAATGCCCTTGGTCACGAGTTCGGAGCCGATAAAGACCGTTTTCCGGACAACAACACCGGTGCCCCAGGCGAGATGCGCGTTCAGGCGCCCGTTGGCTCGCTTCCTCGAGGCAGACGCCGCGAAAAACATCCCGAACACCGTCAGGATGTTCACCACGCCGACCAGCATGCGTTGAAAGCCTTCGGCGAACTGCATCCGCGCGATGTCTTTGTGCAGGATGTGGCCAAGCTCATGCCCGATGATGGCGTCCAGCTCGTCCTTCTCCAGGGCGAAGAGTGGCTTTCCGATCACCACCATGGACGATTTCTGCCTTGCGCCCATGGCAAACGCGTTCACGACGTTGGTGATGCCGACCGCTGGCTTGGGCAGGTTGAGCTTTTGGGCAAGGCCGTGCACACGTTCTGCTAGCCAATGGCCATCCTCAACAGACGTCACCCCGAAACTGCTGCGAACGTCACCAGAGGCCCGTGCGATGTATCGGCCGCCAAACAGCAGGCCAAGCAACGAAAGACCCACCCCGACTTGAATCGGTCTGTCGGCGTAGGGGCTCCACATGAAATAATCGAAGGGCCCCCACTGCCTGAACCAAACTATCACTGCGAGCCAGCTCAGCACGCAGCAACTCAGGACAAGGATTCCGGAAAGTTGCAGCGCCGTTGGCAACCAGGAACGGTTGCGCGGTGTCAGGTGCTGACTGCCTCCGGCGGTGCGGGCTGAAAATCCCAGAAAGGCGGCGAGGTCCGGTGCGAAGCGCACCAGCAGCAACCGGCCCAGTCGGAGACCGGCGCGGAGCTGAAAGAAGATCAGCGCAAGCTCGGCTGCCCAGACTGTCCAGGAATATGTCCACCGCGGCCACGGAACCAAGGCCCACGCCAAGGAAAGTGCGTCGTGATGCCATACGTTGATCGCGATCCAACCGACGCGCAGGGCGGTCACGGCAAGGACGGCCTTGATCAGGGGACCTAACCGCGTTTCGGTGCCAAATATGGAAGTGGCGAGCGTCATGGCTTGGCGCCCGCCATCGTGCCGATACGCTTCAGGCACGTTTCGCTCTCGGTGTAGGAAACGAGCCTGGTCTTGAACGGCCGCGCGCCGCGCGCGTAGTTGATGCTCCAGCGCCAGCCATTGCGCTGCCAGCCGGACAGCAGCTCCATGATCTCGTCCGGCGTCATCAGCGGCCGGCCAAGGAACTGGACGCTTTCGTTGCCGGACGTCCCGGTGTTCACCGAAGCGTCCCCGTACCAGCGCCCGAGGTGGGAAGAGCCGTTGTGGCCGCTGGAGCGGCTCAGATGGGCGAGCGTTTCGTGGCCGAGGTACTTGCCGATGAGTTCGCCGGTTATGGGATCGTCGATGCCGAAGAACTGTTTGACGGAGCAGGTTAGGAACGGTTGCCAGCTGTTGCCCGGATACTGCTCCTGCAAGGACATGACATCCTGGAGGAAGAACCACAGACGGACACCGGCGCTGGCATGCGTGCGGATCGCCGCCCGGAATTCCGGAAAGGGACCGAGGTTCAGAAACTCATCGAGGATGAAGAGGACCGGGATATCCGGCTGGCGGCGATTTCGCTCCATGGCATCCAGAGCCCCTTTGAGAAGCACACGCAGCCATGGCGAATAGGGCTCCATCTTGCCGAAAGGTATATCGATATAGACCGTGATCGGACGGTCCTTCAGGTCCTCAAACGAAAAGTCCGTACCGCTCAGGCTGCGCTGGATATCACTGTCGCGCCAGAGGGCGAGCTTGCTTTCCAGCGTCGCTTCCAGGGTCTGGAGGCCCCGGTCACGCGTCTTCCCCAGGATCGCCTCACCTGCCTTTGCCGAAAGCGGGAATTCCTTGAGTTTCTTGGCGACATTCAGCAAATCCTGCCCCTTCTGGGAGGCCAGCTGGCAGACGGTCGCAAGGGTCCGGCGATGGGGCGGCGCGTTGTGTTTGACATACATGATCGCCGCAGTGAGGAAGCCCGATGCGTCGTCGCTGAAGAACTCCGGGGATTTGGGATCGCGGGGAAACATTTGTTCCGCAAGCGACCTGGCGTCCGACTCCGTACGTACCTCCGCCAACGGATTATAGCGGTGCCGTTCCCAGCCCGAGCCGTGGTCGAAGGGTGCAATCCGGTAAACCTCGTGGCCGATCGATTTGCGCCACTGCGACGTCTTCTCGAAATGCTCGCCCTTCGGATCGAGCACCACGCAGCTGCCCCGGTAGCGCAGCAGGTTCGGCACGATCGACGTCACCGCCTTACCGGAGCGCGTGGGTGCAATGGTCAGCAGGTGGCCATCGTCGTCCCAATGGACGAACTGCGGTTCGGGATTGCTTTCGTCATCCGGATATCCGCCGAGCAGGATGGAGGAAGGGTTATCGAACTCGGAGCGCCCGGCCAGATACAGCTTGCCGTTTGGGATCGAGCGCAGCTCTTCGGGCTTCGCCCAACGCGCCGACCCGTATAACGGCGGCGGATCTTGCAGCTGCCGTTCGCGCTCCTCACGTACCTCGAGTTCGCGTCTGGCGCGCTCGATGATCGGACCGGGATCCCGGCCGGAGCGGATGGCAGCTTCCACAGCATCCCCGACCTCCGGGCCGTAGAGGTCATCGACCTGCTTCCGCGCCCTCTTGCCCCGAAGATAGCGCACGACCTTCAGGCTTTGCTGGCTCCACTTGAAGCCATCCGCAATGTCCTTGGACAAATCGCCCAAGGGATCAAATTTGAAGTCGCCCATAGCTCAACCCCAGCCCCGTTGGGACAGTAACAATGAAGGCGGCGAATGCAATAGTCAGCCAGCGCCGGGAATTCTTGAACATGACAGGTAGGTGGGGCGGGAGGTCAGTATAGCGTCAATCCCATTACTGGCTGCCCGACAGCAGAACTGCTGTTCCCGGAGGCCTCCGGAAGCGGAGGCAGAAAGACCAAAAGAGGGGATGGACATCCCCATGCCTCATGCCGGGGCGAACGCCCAAGTTTTCCACCCTTCGATGTCTCACCAGGAAATCTCAAGTTCCGGATATTCTGCCAGGATCGACGGACGATATGCATCCTGTTCGAGACGCGTCGGACGCCAGACGTATTCGAACTGCTCGGAGTCGAGCCATTTCTCAAGCGCCTTGGCGGCCTCCGTGTCGGAAAGATCGAACGGAAACTCCTGCACCACCCTATAGCGGCGGTGGCCTTGGAAAGCGGCCTCATCGATGGCGGCTGCGACCGTGGCAGGCTTGAAGAGCCTGTCAGCGTATTTCGTCCTCATATTGGCGGCCATGAGGAAATTGCCTTCTGCGCGTTTCATCAGAAAGCACTCCCGAGGTAGGTATCGGTGATCTTCAGGCGGCCGTGGCCGAGTTCAGCCGAAATCCGGTGGCGCGCCGCGCGGTCGGTGGCACGTTCATTGCCGCTCATGTCGGCCCAGCGCTTGCCGCCTGCCAACGGGCAGGACTGGCCTGTCAGCGTGGCATAGCGTTGCTGGGCATAGGCATGGCGGAATCCGTGGGTATTGCGGAGCCCCGCCTTGAGCGTCTGGTACTCGAACCGCTTGAGCTGTTCGACATAGCTCATCTGCGCGGGGATTAGGGAACCACCACCGGGGACAAGGCGCATGACATGCTCAAGGACCTGCCGCTGTTCCAGCGTGGTCACCGGGACGGTCCGTGCCCGGCCACCTTTTGTCCAACTCGCCTGCAAGGCGATATGGTCGGCGCGGATGGCCGTCTGCGGTTGAAGCTTCATGGCTTCCTCGCGTCGCAGACCAAAGGCCACCTGGAGAAGGACGGAGGCCTTGATATGGGGGCACTCGATGGTGCCGAGCTTGGTGTGGTCGAGAGTCTGGGCGCGGTTGCGCGTGACTTCACCGCGTTCGGAAACGCCATAGGTGGCGTTGTCGCGGTTGACGACATTGAGTTTATTGACCTTCTCCGCCCACCAGCGCAGCCAGGTGAGGCGGTTGCGGATACTCGCATCCGAGGTATCGGAATCGTGCCATCGTTCGACGAGGGCCTCGACATGCTTGGGCTTGAGGGAGGTCGCGGACGGCAGCTTGTAGCCGAGGTCCACGAGGTCATTGGCCATTGCGGCCAGGCCGCGCCGGCGATTGTTCTGGGTGCCGTAAGAGCCATCCCGGTTGCGGTGGCACAGCCGCACCAGGTCCATGGTCAGATCGTCCATCTTGCTCGCTTCCTTTTTGAGGTGAGTGTTGATGGCCGATGCACGTCCGTAGAGCGTGGCACCCCGCGAAGATCATTCACGGTATGGCCGGAATGCGTAGTCTTCCTTACGGTATAAGCCTCCCTAGTCAGCCGGGTGGCTGGCCGAATTGGTTTGCCCTGTTGGGCGTCCGGTTGCCGAGAGGTCGAAACCGGAGGTGTGGCCGCGTCGGCGGCGCACGTATGCGATAAGCAGGCATTCTGCTCTCCTTTGGTTGGGGAAATGGTCGGGTGAGATGGGTCAGGCGTTTTTTGGCCTGCCGGGATAGTGGCCGCTGTCGCCTGCTGATGCCAGCGTATCGCACCGGAAATGATGTTTGCGTACGCAGCGAAGCGCAGCGTCATTTGCAGGTCATGCGGCGGCGTTTGCGCAAACCCGGCATCCACCGTGAATTTGGGGGCGGTCTGTCACTCCCCAATGCATTGGCGAGTGACAGACCGCCGGCCGCCCGCATCGTCGGACATCCTATGTCCGACCATGCTCGTCACAGCCCTCCGCGTTCCTGGCCAACGGCATTGGCCCGGCACCCGGATCGCGTTCGGCGCGGCAAGCGGTGGCCCTGTGCCAGGGCCGAACCCTTTGTTGGTGGCCGCGCCTACCTACGCAGTCGTGGATGCGTTGGAGCCGGTGGCATCCCGGCCGGGACGCCCCCGCCGTCAGCGCAGTGTGTCGTGATGTCGAATTGTCTCGGCGCGTAGGCGTTGCGACTGGCCCTGGCCTTTTCCGTCGATGGTCTGCCCGGAGTTGATGACTGTTCTTTTAGCCGGCGCGGCCGTCTTGTCCCGTTCCTGCCCGCTCCTTCGCTGCGCTCCCGTGTTGGGGACAAGCCAGCCCTGGGCGCCGGCTCCTTTGGAACCGTCCTCCGGGACAGAAACCATCAACCGAAGGAAAACGCCATGACCCTCAAACGCAACACCAACACGAAGCCTGAACCAAAGTCACCGATCTACCACGCCTACACTGTGCGTGACGGCAAGGACGGCCAGAAGGGCTTTTGGACGCGCATCGGCTCCTTCTTCGCCCACGATGACGGCGAAGGCGGAACGCTCCTCCTCGACGCCCTGCCGCTCGACGGACGCATCGTCCTCCGCGCTCCCAAAGACGAAGAATAGGAGGCGGACATGCAGCTCTTGACCCAAGACTTGCGGAACAAGCTGCTGGCGAACGGTCGCCAGCAGCTTCCCCTCCGCGGCACCGACGGCGAAATTGACTTTGTCCCCGTTGTCAAACTGTTCACGCCGGACGCCGGTGCGACCTGGCTCCTGACCGAGATCGATCCGGAAGACCCGGATATCGCCTTCGGGCTTTGTGACCTCGGGCTTGGCTGTCCGGAGATCGGCAGCGTGAGCCTCACGGAACTCGCTTCGTTGCGCGGGCGCCTTGGCCTGCCGGTCGAGCGTGACCGGCATTTCCGGGGGACCAAACCGTTGTCAGCTTATGCCAGTGATGCTCTGCGCGTAGGTCGTATCTGCGGCTGAGTTCGACGCTGGGTCACGCCACGCCTTCGAAGGCTGCTGTGACCCAGCCCTTTGAAGGGCAGAGAAACCCGTGCTGCCCGTGACGCCTTTGGACAGTGACGAAGAATCTTTGTCTTGGGGCCACTTGTAACCTATCCAGCCGATATCCAACTCGATGGGGTAGACAATAGGGAGAGTCGGCCATGGACACGCTTGCCGGGAATCGCATCAAACTGAAAACCATCAGCAGAACTTGCAGCGGTGGAAAGTGCCCAACGTTGTACGTATCTGAAGAAGGCCATTACTACATTCAAGGCTATAGCACTGACGCGTTTGAACAAGCGGCTTTAGCGCTGCCGGACGGTGAGCAATTGGTTCGCATCAGCCAAGACCTTATCGATGATATCAAAAACCTTAAATGATCCGGGCGGGGGCTAATGCTTCCGCCTCTTTCATGATAGTGTTATCCAATGATGTCTTATGAACAGTATTTGCAGACTAGGGACGTAAGCCTTGAAGATTTCGGGGCGTACTTTGAGAATTTCAAACAGTCGGCTTTCCGGCTGGAAATGCTACCAGAATATGATGTAGAAGAAGAAGTTGAAGCTCTGGCCGCTTTCCATGCAGGTCGTCCGACGCCCGACGGATTCAACTCCGAATGGCACGCGATCGTAACATCCGCAGCAGAACGTGGTGCCAAACTCAGCCGTATTCGATGCTACAAAGAAGTTAGTGATTACCTTAAGTTCGAAATCGAACGCGGGTATCCAGGCAATATCAAATTAGGGGAAACTATACGGTATGTGCCAACTGCAGAGGCCCGATCTGTTTCTGAAACTTTGGGGCTGACCTTCCTTCTTGATTTTTGGATGTTTGATGGGAGCGTTGTCTTCCTGATGCATTACGACTGTTTTGGTCGTTTTTTGGGAGTAAGGCAGACCGATGAATCCCTCGTTCCGGCTTTTATAACTCTGTCGGAACGGCTGGTTGCCGCATCCTCAGAGGAACTCCCCGGCTAGCATCAAGGCGGTGCGCCATTGAACGACCTTATCGCCAAACTCAGCGTGCTCGATGCAACAAGCTGGTCAGCCTTGGCAGCAGTTATTACGGCAGGGATGACCGTTATTTACACGTTCGGAACGCTGCTCCTTTGGATATCAACCCGGAGCACCGTAAAGATTCTAAAAACTCAGTTGGAGAATCAATCCAGGCAAATCAAAAGCGCTGCAAATTCGCAAATTATAAGCTCCCATCGGGAGCTTTTTCTTACCATACTGCAAGACGAAGATTTATCCCGAGCGCTCTTTGGGGCGAAAAGAGGTGCCGACGCTGACTCGATCCGGCGGCGATGGCTCGGCACCATCCTGATCAATCACTGTTATCTCATATTTGCCGAGCACGAAACCGGGGTTATTGCCGGTGAGTTTTATGAATTTGTGGAGGATGCAAAGGACCTATTCTCTTTCGGAGTCGTAAGGTCCCGTTGGGAAGAGGTGCGTGATTTTCATCCCGCAGACTTTGCACGTTTCATCGATATCTGGGTTTTGGATTTGGACTTGCGCGGTAAGGGTGCTCGTGGTCACAAAGGACCAAACTAGCCTGGCGCGCATTTCGATGCTTCCGCATTGTACGCCCTTCCCGAACAACCGAGTCGACCATGAAAACTGGTTATTGCCAGTTACTCGATGATCAGCAAGGATTTCATCTGACCAGCAACAAGATGGGCATCGTTATGAATCTCCCGCTCGTGAACACCTTCCTACCAACCTACGAAGCGTGGGAGACTAGGCCTGCTACAAAGGAGGAAATGCTTGCAAATGGGCGCCCTGACGAAATCAAGGTCGCTATGATTGCTAGCGTCTCCAGCGCGACCGAGGCGGCGACTCACATTGGTGAATACTCCACCGCCTAAAGGCGGTGGCTTCAAGTTACGGCTTAAAGCCGGATCGGTCCGCCGTCCGGCGGACAGGGCGCGAA
>NZ_JAMYSA010000123.1:0-16260 GCF_040321735.1 Mesorhizobium sp. M0293 | reverse complement strand
GAGGGCTCCGCAAATCACGAAGCCCCTCATGAATCACATTCGCATCCCATACGCACCTCCCGTTAACCCGAAGCGATTGCCCTGGCCCGGCTCCGCCCGTCGATTGCCAATGTAGTCGTCACTGGCTAGCTTGCTGTAGGGACGGGGGCGCGCATGTCGGTTGAACAGATATTATGGTCGCAAGACGCAACCGGCCTCGCCGATCTGATTCGCAAGGGCGAGGTCTCGCCCATCGAGCTGACCGAGGCCGCGATTGCCCGCGCCGAGGCCACCCGTCCCGACATCAACGCCACGGCCGTGTCGCTCTATGATGCCGCCCGCGCCCGCGCAAGGATCGTCGACCGCTCGCTGCCGCTGGCCGGCGTCCCGTTCGCCATCAAGGATCTCGGCATCGCCATCAAGGGCGTGTCGACGCATGGCGGCAGCCGCATTCCGGCATGGCTGGCCGACGTCGATTCAGCGCTCACCGACCGCTATCTTGCCGCCGGGCTCATTCCGATCGTCACCTCGACGTCGCCGGAACACGGGCTGCGGCTGATGACCGAATCCAAAGCCTTCGGCATCACCTGCAATCCGTGGAACACCGGCCATACCAGCGGTGGCTCGTCGGGCGGTGCGGCGGCATTGGTCGCCGCCGGCGTCGTGCCGGTGGCGCACGCCTCGGATGGCGGCGGCTCGATCCGCGTGCCTGCCGCCTGCACTGGGCTTGTCGGCCTGAAGACGTCGCGCGGCCGCACACCGCTGACGCCCCTGGTGAGCGAAAGCTGGTACGGCATGGTGGTCGACCATGCGCTCACCCGTTCGGTGCGCGATAGCGCCCTGCTGCTCGACCTCACCCACGGTCCCGACCTTTTGTCGCCCTATGCCGCGCCGCCGCCGAAAGGCACGTTCGCGGCGGCCGCAGCGCGCGATCCAGGCAAGCTCAGCCTGGCTGTGTACCGCAAATCGCCGCTTGGCCTGCCGATCTCGGAAGAGACGCTCAAAGCGCTCGACACGGCGGTGGCGCTTGCCCGCGAGGGCGGCCACACCGTCGAGGAGATCGACTTGCCATACATAGGGCGCGATTTCCTCGCCGGCTTCTGCAGGACGGTTGCCTCGGCCGTCGCCGGCACGATGAGGGCGGAGGCGCTGCGTGTCGGCCGTTCCGTTACGGGTGATGTCGAGCGGGCCACTCGCGTGCTCGGCAGGTTGGGCGAGATGCTGTCAGCCGGCGAGACCTATGCCGACCTGCAGCGGCTGCATGCCGCCTCGCGGCAGCTGATCGCCGAGACTGCTCCGTATGACGCCGTGCTGATGCCGATCATTGCCCATCCGCCGCTCGCCTGCGGCGCTATGGATCCGAAAGGCACCGACGAGTTCATTGAGAACCTGCTCGACAAGCTTCACCTGACGCCCTTGCTGAAGCTGAAACCGTTCTTCGGCCAGTTGATGGACAAGAGCCTCTGGTTCACTCATTGGCCGGCGATCCAGAATGTCAGCGGCCAGCCGTCGCTCGCGCTGCCCGTCCATGTCACCGACGCCGGCCTGCCGCTCGGCATCCAGGCGGCGGGCCGCCCGGGCGACGAGGAGACGCTGCTGTCGCTCGCCGCGCAGATGGAAAAGATCTCAGGTTGGCTGGGCCGCAGGGCTCCGCTGATGACGACGTCATGATGACGAGGTCGTGAGGCGCTCGAATATGACAGCAAAGCCATTTGCGGGGGGCGCCAATTCCCGCTAAGACGCCGCCGTCCTTACCGATCTCCAGGGAACCAAGCCGATGACGGAAATAACCGCCACCGCCGAAATGCAGGCGGCCCTGCTTTCACGGGCGCTGCCCTACATGCAGCGCTACGAGAACAAGACCGTTGTGGTGAAATATGGCGGCCATGCCATGGGCGATACCGAGCTCGGCAAGGCGTTCGCCCGCGACATCGCGCTCCTGAAGCAATCCGGCGTCAACCCGATCGTCGTCCATGGCGGCGGCCCGCAGATCGGCGCCATGCTGGCCAAGATGGGCATCGAATCCAAGTTCGAGGGCGGCCTGCGCGTCACCGACCAGAAGACGGTCGAGATCGTCGAAATGGTGCTGGCCGGTTCGATCAACAAGGAGATCGTCGCGCTGATCAACGCCGAGGGCGAATGGGCGATCGGCCTGTGCGGCAAGGACGGCAACATGGTGTTCGCCGAAAAGGCGCGCAAGACGATGATCGATCCGGACTCCAACATCGAGCGCGTGCTCGATCTCGGCTTCGTCGGCGAACCGGTCGAGGTCGACCGCACGCTGCTCGACCTTCTGGCGCGCTCCGAAATGATCCCGGTGCTGGCGCCGGTGGCGCCCGGCCGCGACGGCCACACCTACAACATCAATGCCGATACCTTCGCCGGCGCCATCGCCGGAGCCTGCCAGGCAACGCGGCTGCTGTTCCTCACCGATGTGCCGGGCGTGCTCGACAAGAACAAGAAGCTCATCGACGAGCTGACCGTGGCCGAGGCCAAGGCGCTGATCAAGGACGGCACCGTCTCGGGCGGCATGATCCCCAAGGTCGAAACCTGCATCGAAGCGATTGAGCGCGGCGTCGAAGGCGTCGTCATCCTAAACGGCAAGACGCCGCATTCGGTGCTGCTCGAGCTGTTCACCGAACACGGCGCCGGCACGCTGATCGTGCCGTAACAGATCATCAGCCGGCTAATTTTCTCTCCTCGGCTGTTGGGCGATTGCCCATGTCGGGAATGGCCGGCTTGCGCACCGCACGTCGAACGGTCATCGATTCCTCCTCGGCGTCCTGCGGCGCGCCCCAGAATTCGGCAAGCGTCGGGCCGTCTTTCCCCCTGATGTCGCGGACCAGAAATCCCCAAATCTCACGGAACCAGACACGGCGGCCCATCTGCGTATACCAGCGCATCGAATGGCGCTGCTCCGGATCCTTGTGAAACAGGATGCGCGCCAGCGCCTTCGGCCGCGACTGCACCGCCAGTTCGATCAGCTTGACGCTGAAGAACAGCATCCAAGGTTTCAGCCGCGTCATCTGCAGCACCTGATGCTTGTAATCCCACAGCCGGGCATCCCTTTGGATCACCTTGCGATCCCGGGCGATCCTGAAGAACGGCGTCCAGCGATGCGGCGTCACATAAAGCGCCTGGATCTGGTCCGGGTCGTAGGCGATGAGCTGCCGGAAGCCGCGCCAAAGATCGCGAAACCCTTCGTCCTCGAAGCCTGCCACCCAGGTCGCCATCGACAGGATGCCGTGCAGGCGCAGCAGCCTTATCGCCTCGCGGTCGGATGAGGTGCTGCCGCCCTTGCGGATCAATTGAAGCGTCTGCTCGTCGGTGTTTTCCATGCCGAGCAGCCAGCGGATGATGCCGGCCTTGCGGTAGAGATGCAGGATGTCGGCATCGCGCACGATGTCGTCGGCGCGGGTCGAGCCGACGATCAGCACCGGCACGTTCTCGCCGATCAGGGCGTCGAGGAAGGCGCGCCATGCCTTCTTCGAAACCGTCGGATTCTCGTCGGCAAGATTGATCAGCTCGACGCCGTGCTCGCGGTGCAGCCAGGCGATCTCTTGCGCGAATTTCACGGGATCGCGATGCCGCCAACGGGTCCAGAAGCCGCGCTGGCCGCAATAGTTGCACAGATGCGGGCAGCCGCGCGAAAACTGCATGACGACGGCCCGCTTGCCGCCCCAATAGCTATAGTGGGAGTGGTCAACTAGCTCCCAGCCGACGCGGTAGACGTCGAGGTCGGCAATGGTCATGGCAGGCTGCGTGGCAAAGGGACGGCGCAGATCGTCGCGATAGGCGATGCCGGCCACGCTCGCCGGCGGCTGGTGCATTTCCAGCGCCTCGACCAGCGCTACGATAGTCGCCTCGCCCTCGCCGCGCACGATGAAGTCGAAGACGTCCGTACCGGCCAGGATGTCGCGCCAGTGATAGGTCGGGAAGACGCCGCCATAGATGATGATGGTCGCCGGCTCATACTGCTTGATCAGCTCAGCGATCAGCAAGGCGGTCGGGTGCGCCGAGGTCGAACCGGAATGGCCGATCAGGACGAAGTCGGGGCGATCCGTGAGCGCGTTGCGCACGACGATATCGAGCGGCATCAGTCCCAATTCGGCGTCGACAAGGCGCACCTCATGGCCGGCATCGATCAGAGGGCCGCCCAGAGCCAGCAGACCGAGCGGCGGCAGGTGATCGTCGGGCACGCGGCTGCCGATGGCGGTGTGCGGCGGATTGATCAAGACGATTTTCATGGCGGACCTCCTGGGCATTTGGTCCGCGCAAACTGGCCGGCGATGTGGACACGCGCTTGGCTAGTTCCAGCAGTTTGCGTGCAGCTTTCCCGCAAGAATACGGAAGGCAGGCATCGTCATCGCCTGAGGTGGGCGAGCGGCACGTGGCCGGGTCCCTTGATGTTTTGCAGCACGAGCTGGGTGTGGACATCGCGCACGCCGTCGAGCCGCATCAGCCGATGCATGACGAAGGCGTTGAGTTCGTCGACCGACGGCACCATGACATGCAGCAGGAAATCGTGGTCGCCGGTCATCGTCCAGCACGAGGACACCTCATCCATGCGCTGGACGGCGGCGATGAAGCTTTCGGGCGAGCCGTCACTGTGGCTGACTAGGCGCACTTGGATGAACACCTCGACCATCAGCCCGACCGCGCGCCGGCTGATCGCCGCGGCAAAGCCCTTGATGATGCCGGCCTCCTGCAACGCCTCGAAGCGCCGCGCGCACGGCGTCGTCGACAGGCCGATCTCTTGCGCCAATTCGGACACCGGCTTGCGCCCGTCGCGCTGCAGGACATCGAGCATCTTGATCTCGAAATCGTCGAATTGAGGCATTTTCACTCCTTATAGATAGTTTCTGAGTGAATCTTATCTCGATTTCTGCCTTCGAGTCATCATCAAAACCGATTTGCCTCGGCAAATCCGGTTAACCTTCAGCACGTCAGCCATTCATGATTTGCGAGGAGAAAAACCATGACGACGATGAGCGTTGCCGAATATGCCCACGACTGTGCGGCGCAAGGCCTTCGCGGCGATTATTCGGTCTGCCGAGCCGATTTCACCGTGGCGCAGGGTTACGATTACAGCGCCGAGGAGCAGGCGGTGTGGCGCACGCTGTGCGACCGCCAGACCAAACTGACGCGCAAGCTCGCCCACCATTCCTATCTCGACGGCGTCGAAAAGCTGGGCCTGCTCGATCGGATTCCCGATTTCGCAGACGTCAGCACCAAGCTGCGCAAGCTGACAGGCTGGGAGATCGTTGCCGTGCCGGGTCTCATCCCCGCCGCACCGTTCTTCGACCATCTCGCCAACCGCCGCTTCCCGGTCACCAACTGGCTGCGGACCAGGCAGGAACTCGACTACATCGTCGAGCCGGATATGTTCCACGACTTCTTCGGCCACGTGCCGGTGCTGTCGCAGCCGGTGTTTGCCGACTTCATGCAAATGTATGGCCGCAAGGCCGGCGACATCATTGCGCTCGGCGGCGACGAGATGATCACCCGGCTCTACTGGTACACGGCCGAATACGGCCTGATGCAGGAAGCCGGCCAGCCGCTGAAAGCCTTTGGCGCCGGCCTGATGTCATCGTTCACGGAATTGCAGTTCGCCGTCGACGGCAAGGACGCCCACCACGTGCCCTTCGACCTGGAAACGGTGATGCGCACCGGCTACGAGATTGACAAGTTCCAGCGCGCCTATTTCGTGCTGCCGTCGTTCGACGCGTTGCGCGATGCTTTCCAGACCGCCGACTTCAAGGCGATCGTCGCCCGCCGCAAGGGCCAGCCAGCGCTCGACCCGGCGACGGTCTAAATTTCCGCAAGCGTGTCGCGAACTCCCGTCCTCAATGGGGCGGGAGCCATCGGCACTCCTATCGCCCGTTTGGAGTGTCGGCCCCCTCGGCCTTCAGCCGCGCCAGTTGAGCGCGCTGCAGGTCGAGCGCGGCATCGACGAAGCGCGATATGGTTGCGAGCTCCGCGTCGCTGAAGGTGGCGATCACCTTTTCGCCCTCCCGCGCGATCGCACCGTAGTAGCGCGCCGACAGTTCACGCGTGGTCTCGGTCGCCTTGATCACAACCTTGCGCCTGTCTTCCAGACTGCGCGTGCGCGTCAGGAGGCCGCGCGCCTCCAGCCGGTCGATCAGCGCGGTCACAGCCGCCGGCGTCAGCCCGGTCACCGTGGCGATCGCGCCGGCAGATTGCGGTCCACCATGGAGCAGCCCGATGCAATGGCGCTCGGCCATGTTCAGCCCAAGCCTCACGCCCACTGCCTCGTCATAGGCTTGCGTCGCGTCCTGCCATTGCATGATGGCAAGGCCGATTGCCGTCGTCAGTGCGGTGCGATTGTTGCTTGACGAATTTACTTCGATCATCTAACTATCAATCTGTCTAACATTTAGATTATCTCAGCAATATGCAGCCGCAGTGCCCTGCAAGGCAAGAGCTGGCCGCCGACAAGGAGTGAAAAATGAGCTTGATTCAACAGCGGGCGCCCCTTTCGCATGAGGAGGAGTTCAAATATGCCAAGCTGGCAATGGAATGGTACGGCTGGGGATCCCCCATCGGTCTCGGCATTCTGCTCGTCTCGTTGGCCGCAGCCGCCGTGCTGGTGCGTATCGCCGTCTACGGCCTTTGAGCCATGTCCTACATCTGCCGGCGCCATCACCGGCGCCGGCATTGTCCCTCAATCCCAAAAGCTGCCGTAGGACCGTCAGGCGGTGACCACCTTGCTCAGATGGTCGCCCAGCCGGCAGGCCAGCGCGGTGATCGTCGTCGTCGGGTTGCATTGGCCCGACGTGCAGAACACCGATGAGCCGCCGACATAGAGATTGTCCATGCCGTGCACTTTGCAATTGGCGTCGACGACACTCCTGGTGACGTCCGTGCCCATGCGCGTGCCGCCCATGTGGTGATGGCCCGCCGTCTCGTCATTGGTCGGGTAGTCCTGACCATTGCTGATCCAGTCGGCAATGCGCACGCGGCCGAGATTCTTCTCGATCAGCGTCGTGCCGAACAGTCTGAGCCCTTCGAGCAGGGTGCGGCGTTCCATCTCCGACTTCTTCCAGTGCAGCTCGATGCGCGGCACGCCGGCGTGGTCGACATCGGTCTTCGACAGCTCGACCTGGTTGGAGGCGAGCGGCGCCTGTTCCCAGGCGACATAGAGCTGCGCCGCGCAGCGCAGCCTCTGGCTGAGCTTGGAGGACATCCATTCGGCCATGTTGGTCGCCGTGCAGGCGAGATCGGCGATGAGGTTCTTGACGCCGGGATACGGCGTTTCGATCAGCCTGATGCCGAAGTTCATGATCTGCAGGCGCTCCACAGCGGCAAGCGTCGGCGAAAAGAAGGCCTCGTTGACCGCATCGACCTCGAACGCGCCATAGTCGGCCAGGATGGCGTTGCCGCCCTGGAAGGTCGGATGCTCCATCCAGTAGCGGCCAAGCGCCGTTGCGTTCGGCACGACGCCGCCGTTCGAGCGTTGGTTCGACCACAGAAGCAGCCGCGAATTCTCCAGTCCGCCGGTGCAGACGATGAAATAGTCGGCGCTGAAGGAGCCGGCATCCTGCCCGTTCGACCACAGCCTGGCACCCGTCACGCGTCTGCCGTCGCCGGCAAGTTCGGTGGCACAGGTGTTGAGCACCACGGCAATGTTCCTGGCTTTGTCGAGTTCGTCGCCGAACTTCTCGGCGAAGCGCACAGCCGGGCTCTTGATCAGCTGCACCCAGCGAATGTCGTCCGAGATCGGCATGTCCGGCCGGAAGGCCGGAAGGTCGAGAATATCGCGCACTTCCGTCAGATAGGGCTCGATGTCGGCGCGGCGGATCGGCCAGCCCGTATCGGGCACCCAGGCCTTCGGCTCGAAATCCTGTTTGTCGAGCACGCGGCACCAGCCTGCCCAGTGGTTGGAACTGCCGCCCATGAACCGCAGCCGGGTGACGTCGAGATCGAAATAGAAATCGCCGACCGTGGCGCCACGGTAGAAATCCTGCGACGCGTCGCTGAACTCACGCGAGCCAGCCTCCATCACCACGACCGGAACGCCGGCGGCGCCGAGTTTGCGGGCAATGGTCGTGCCGGCCGGGCCGGAGCCGAGGATGCAGACCTTGGGAGTGAAGTTCGCGTCGCGATACGCCTCGTAGCTGTCGAAGATCATGCCAGGTCGCTCCGCTTCAGGATCCAGCCATTGATCTCGACGATCTCGTTCGGGTCGGCCCCGGATGGATCGGCCTGGGATTGACCGGGACGGGCGCCATCGGCATCGGGCAGCTTGCGGAACATCGACAGGGCAGGCAGTGCGACCAGCGCCTGCACGAGCGTGCGGCGTGACATTTTTTCGATGAAGAAACTCATGACCAGTCTCTCGGGTTAGGGCCTCGACTACGCATGGCATTCCCGGAATGAGTTCCCTGAACGACACATGCCTCGCTGCAGAAGCCAGTATCGCGCCAAGCTTCACCACAAAGCTGCGAAAACCCGGTTAGACGGTGCAACCAAGTGCAAGCAGGGTTAGAATTTTCTTAACGGACCAGCGTATCGGCTGCCTGATCAGGCCGCTTCGGAAATGTCCGTGTCGAGGATCGTCAGGTTGCGGCCCTGGTGCTTGGCCTGGTAGAGGCGCCGGTCGGCGGCGCGCATCAGGTCCGATACGCTGACATCCTCGCCACAAACGGTGCCGCCGATGCTGACGGTGAGCGGAATGGTCCGCTCGTCGACGGGCCGGAAGCGGATCAGCTCGACTTCGCGGCGAATGCGCTCGGCGACGCGCTTGGCCTCCTGCTCGGTGGCGCCGACCAGGAAGCCGCCGAACTCCTCGCCGCCGATGCGGCCGAGCACATCGCCGCTGCGCACGCCGCGCTGGATCGCGCTGGCGATCAAAAGCAGCGCGTCATCGCCAGTCAGGTGGCCAAAATTGTCGTTGATCCTCTTGAAGTGGTCGGCGTCGATGATCAGCAACGCGCCGCGATCGGACTTGCGGCGCGAACCGTCCAGTGCGGCAAAGAAGCTTTCCCGGTTGAGCATGCCGGTCATGTCGTCGCGGCTCGCCTTTTCCGCCAGGCGGCGATGCGCGGCGGCAAGCTGGGCATGAGCGCGAGCGAGGTCGCGATGCGCGTTTTTCAGCCTGTCGCTTTGCCAGAAAGTGCTTGCGCTGGCGGCCCATGCCAGCACCAGCGGACAGAGCGTGGAGGTCAGCCAGATCGTGCGGTTGACCGGAAATCCCATCGCCGGAACGATGATCAGCGTCAAAAGGAGGGAGGCCGCGACAGAGGCGAAAGCAACGGCGGCGGATCTCAGAATTATGCTGTTCATCGCTTGCTCCCACAAGACTGTCTCTGTGCCAGCAAGCCCTGAAGGCCACCTTTCCCGGATGCCTAAAATTTGAATCGTGAGGCAATTTACGCAACCTCAACGAGCAGAAGTTGTGGATAAAGTCTCTTTCAGGCTGCCCGTTTCATGCCATAAGGATCGCATGACCACGCTCCCTGATCCCGCCCGCTTCGCCCATGTCACCGATTGGGTGTTCGACCTCGACAACACGCTCTATCCGCATCATTCGAATCTGTTCTCGCAGATCGACGTCAAGATGACCGCCTATGTCGGCGAACTTCTGGCGCTGCCGCGCGACGACGCGCGCAAGTTGCAGAAGGAACTCTACCGCGAATATGGCACGACGCTGAACGGACTGATGACGCGCCACGGCATCGACCCCGACGATTTCCTCGAGAAGGTCCATGACATCGATTATTCATGGCTGGTGCCAGATCCCGTCCTTGGCACCGCCATCCGCCAACTCCCGGGCCGCAAATTCATCTTCACCAATGGCGACCGCAGGCACGCCGAACGCACCGCGCGCCAACTCGGCATCCTCGACCATTTCGACGACATCTTCGACATCGTCGCTGCTGGGCTCAATCCCAAGCCGGCACGCCAGACCTACGAGAAGTTCGCGGAACTCCACGCCGTCACCGGCCACAATGCAGTGATGTTCGAAGACCTTGCCCGCAACCTTTCGGTGCCGAAGTCGCTGGGCATGACCACGGTGCTTATCGTGCCGCGCAATTTTGAGCCGACCTTTTCCGAGATCTGGGAGCGCGACCCAGCCAACGAGGATGACGTCGATTTCGTCACCGACGACCTCGCGACGTTTCTCACGGCGATTGTGGAGGAGGGGGTAGGGAATTGAAGAATTGAAGAGCTGACGAATTGGGAATTGATTCGGACGTAGAGATCGCAATTCCCTCATTCTTCAATTCTTCAATTCTTCAATTCTTCAATTCCCCAGCTCTCCGATCCCAGCCCTACTCCCCTAACTTGTAGAACCGGCTGATGATCTCCCAGGCCTCGTCGGCGGTGTCGACGAAATCGATGATATCCTGGTCGCCGGGACTGATCGTGCCCTGTTCGGCGAGGAAGTCGAGATCGATCGCCCGTTTCCAGAAGGATTTGCCAAACAGGATCACCGGCACGCGCTCCATGCGCCCTGTCTGGATCAGGGTGAGCGTCTCGAAGAATTCGTCCATCGTGCCGAAGCCGCCCGGAAACACCGCGACCGCCTTGGCGCGCATGACGAAATGCATCTTACGAATGGCGAAATAGTGGAAATTGAAACAAAGCTCCGGCGTCACGTAGATGTTCGGCGCTTGCTCGTGCGGCAGGACGATGTTGAGGCCGATCGATGGCGCGCCGACATCGTCGGCGCCGCGGTTTCCCGCTTCCATCACTCCGGGTCCGCCGCCGGTCACCACGACATATTCGCGGTAGTATGACGTGGCTGACTGCTGCGAGCAGAGGCGGGCGAATTTGCGCGCCTCCTCGTAGTATTTGCTGTTTTCCTCGAGGTTCTTCCTCTGCATCTCGTTCTTGGCCGCCCAGGCCTCGCCGCCGGGTTCGGGCAGGCGTGCGCCACCGAACAGGATCACCGTCGAATGGATGCCGCGTTCGGCCAGGATCATCTCAGGCTTCAAGAGTTCGAGCTGCAACCTGACCGCACGCAATTCGCGCCGCGTCATGAAGTCGGGATCGTTCCAGGCCAGCCGGTATGTTTCGGCACGCGTCTGCGGCGTGTCCGGCACGCTCTTCGACCGCTCCAGATCCTCGTCCGAATGCGGTAGCGGGGTCCACCCCGCCTTTTCCATAGGAGTCATAATTGCCTTACCCGTCCAAATTCTTCAGTTGCGCCGTCCCATGGCGCAGCCGCGATTGACCCTCATTGAGCCTTAACATAAGCAGGTTCCGCAAAAGTGTCCGGCGGTTTTGCGACAAGAACCTGCTACATGCAAAGACCCAGGCAGGCAAAGCCTGCCAGGGGTCCGCGCGACTTTCAAAACAGGTTAAGACGCAGCCCCTTAACAGCTTGGTAATGGAGCGAATTCATGTCGAAGCCCGATCTGGCGAGTCTCGAAAAGACCATTGAGAAGGCTTTTGAGGAACGCGACGCGATTTCGACAGCGACCCGTGGCGAAACACGTGATGCCATCCAGTCGGCACTCGACCTGCTCGACCGCGGCACCGTCCGCGTCGCCGAGCGGCAAGCCGACGGCAAGTGGCATGTCAACCAATGGCTCAAGAAAGCCGTTCTGTTGTCCTTCCGGCTCAACCCGATGGAAATCATCAAGGGCGGCCCGGGCCAAGCCGTGTGGTGGGACAAGGTGCCGTCGAAGTTCGATGGCTGGAGCGCGGTCGATTTCGAGAAGGCGGGCTTCCGTGCCGTGCCGTCGTCTATCGTTCGCCGTTCGGCCTATGTCGCGCCGGGCGCCGTACTGATGCCGTCCTTCGTCAATGTCGGAGCCTATGTCGATACCGGCACCATGGTCGACACCTGGGCCTCGGTCGGCTCCTGCGCCCAGATCGGCAAGAACGTGCATCTGTCCGGCGGCGTCGGCATCGGCGGCGTGCTGGAGCCGATGCAGGCCGGCCCGACAATCATCGAGGACAATTGCTTCATCGGCGCGCGCTCGGAGGTGGTCGAGGGCTGCATCGTGCGCGAAGGCTCGGTGCTCGGCATGGGCGTCTTCATCGGCCAGTCGACCAAGATCGTCGACCGCGCCACCGGCGAGATTTTCTATGGCGAAGTGCCCCCGAATTCCGTCGTCGTTGCTGGCTCGCTGCCTGGCAAGCCGTTTCCGAACAACGAGCCGGGCCCCGGCCTCTACTGCGCCGTCATCGTCAAGCGTGTCGATGCGAAGACCCGGTCCAAGACCTCGATCAACGAATTGCTGCGCGATTGATCTTTGCGCAAAGCGAGCGCACCTTCCGCCGGCGCGACAATCGGTCGCGCTGGTTCAATATGGAGGGGTGACA
This sequence comes from Mesorhizobium sp. M0293, assembly GCF_040321735.1. Classification (NCBI taxonomy): domain Bacteria; kingdom Pseudomonadati; phylum Pseudomonadota; class Alphaproteobacteria; order Hyphomicrobiales; family Phyllobacteriaceae; genus Mesorhizobium; species Mesorhizobium sp. M0293. The sequence goes on along the minus strand of NZ_JAMYSA010000123.1, from coordinate 3,984 downwards.
TGGACTGGAAATATCTGCTCACAAGCTTCGACGGCCGCATCAACCGTGCCAAATTCTGGGCCTCGATTGGAGTTTTCATCGTCATTGGCATTGTTGCCTTTATTCTCGATGCGATCCTCGGCACACGCATCACCACGGCCAGCGGCGCCCAGATCGGCATCGTCGGTATTCTCGTCGCTCTGGCCTCGATCTATTTCGCACTCGCAGTCTATGCCAAGCGCTGGCATGATCGCGGCAAGTCGGGCTGGTGGAGCCTGATCATGCTGGTGCCTTTCATCGGCCCGATCTGGTTTCTGGTGGAATGCGGCATTCTCGAAGGCGCCAGGGGCGCCAATCAATATGGACCGGACCCGCTTGCCTGACAGATCAGATCTCACCTGGCTTTTCTTCAAAACCTCGGGCCGCGTCAGTCGCGCGGCCTATTTTCTTGGTGGGCTGCTCGTCGCCATCATCCAGGCCTTCCCGCTCTACCGCTTCACGCTGGTGCCGGAGGGCTCGCCCGAGAGCAATATGTGGTCGTTCATCTTCTTCATCGTCTTCATCGCCTCGCTGTGGTCGAACATCGCACTGGCGGTGAAGCGGCTGCACGACTTGGACAAGCCGGGCATTGCCGCGCTGATCCTGTTCGTGCCTGTCGTCTCGATCGTCGCCTTCCTTGTGTTGTGCCTGTTTCCAGGGCAGCCTGGACCCAATCGCTATGGCCAGCGCACCAATGAGCCGGCACAACACTGAGGGCTGATCGGACATGCGCTACCGCACGCTTGATCCGAAACTGATCATCGAGACCGCTGAACGGCTGGAGATACGCGTCGCCGAGCGTTTCCCTGAGGCCGGCCTGCGCGGCGTTGCGGCCGAGTTGGTGTCGCTGTCGCGCGATCTGGCACGGGGCGCCAAGGCACTGGAAGCGCCGATCTGGTGGCTGCGCGGCCTCATCGTTGCCGCTGTCGTTGCCGGCGCACTGATGTTCATCTTCGTCGGCACCGTCCTGCCGTTCGACCGCATTTCCAAACCCGGTGATGCCGTCCAGTCGGTGCAAGGCATCGAAGCTTCGCTCAACATGTTCATCCTCGCCATTGTCGGGTTCCTCGCCTTGATCCGCTCCGAGGAGCGCATCAAGCGCAAGCAGGTCTTTCGCCAGTTGCACGGCCTGCGATCCCTGATCCACGTCATCGACATGCACCAGCTGACCAAGGATCCGGCCGCTCTTTCCATCAGTTTCAAGCCGACCTCGCACTCGCCGGCCCGCATCATCGATGCCGCCGACCTGGCGCGCTATCTCGACTATTGCTCCGAAATGCTGTCGATCACCGGCAAGATCGCCGCGCTGTTCGCGCAGTCGGTCAATGACGCCGTCGTCATCGATGGCGTCAACGACATCGAGAACCTGGCGTCCAACCTGTCGCGGAAAATCTGGCAGAAGATCACGTTGATCGACGGCCGGCCGGCGCCGCGACAATCTGCTCCGGCGCCAGGCCCGGCGAGCCAAGCCGCTCCGATTCCACCTCGCGCACCAGCGCGGTGATCCGCTTGACCATCGGCGCCGGCGTGCCGGCTTTTTCCGCCAGCCGCAAAATAGCGCCCTGCAAGTCATCGATTTCCGTCGGCCGACCACGTTGCAGATCGTCCCACATCGACGAGCGCGCCTGCGGGTCGATCGCCAGCATGCGCCGGGCCAGCAGTTTGAACAGCCAGTCCGGCAGTCTTAGCACCTTCGGCAGCAGGGCTGGCCGCAGGCCGGCGATCCGCGCCGGCTCGATGCCGGACGCCTTCATCGCCTGTAGTGCCTCGTCGATCTGGCCGGCCAGGATCAGCCGCCAGCGACGGTCGGCAAGTTCGGTCGCCAGCGGCAGGTCCGAAAGCGCCACCAACGCGTTGTTCAAATTCATCAGCAGCTTGCCCCACAGAACGGCCTTCATGTCGCCATGGGCTTCGACCGCAAACCCTTCGACACCGAGCAGGCCGATCAGGCCGGCGTCGCCGTCTTCGACCATCACCTTGCCGTCGCTGGCGCGGTGAACGCGCAGCGGCAGTTCGCCATCCGAGGGCTGTACGACATTGAACGGCACCATGCCGGCCAGCACCGTTCGCCCGGCCAGCACCGTTCGCCCGGCAAGCCCGGCGCGCAGTCTGTCGGCATTCTCGACGCCGTTCTGCAGGCTGACCACCACAGCATCCGGACGGGCATGGGCCTTGATGAGATCTGCCATATCCTGCGTCGCGCCGCTCTTGACCGTGACCAGGACCACATCCGCCTCCGGCAAGGCGACGGCCGGATCGGTGGTGACGGCAAGCGCCTTCGGCTTGATCGAGCGATCGCGGCCCTCAAGATCGCTGACCCGCAACCCGCCCTGCCGCAACGCCGCCTCGATGCGCGGCCGGGCCAGCAGAATCACCTCGCGCCCGGCGAGCGCCAGGCAGCCGCCGGCATAGCAGCCGATGCTGCCGGCGCCGGCAATGACGATCCTCTGGTCCCCGTTTGCCATCTCTTACTCCGCACCGGCCCGCAACTATACGACATGAAAACCATAATGTCGGCGCCATCACTGGCCCTTATGTCTGGCCGTGACAGGCCCTCCGCTTTCGACTATCGCTTTTGTCATGACGCTGCCGACTGATCCCGCCGAGAACCTCGCCGCCCTTATCCGTTGTACTTCGGTGACGCCCGCTGAGGGCGGCGCGCTGACCGCGCTGGAGACGATGCTGAAACCGCTCGGCTTCCTGGTCGATCGGCCGGTGTTTTCCGAAGACGGTACGCCCGATATCGAGAACCTTTATGCGCGACGGTCCGGCAACGGCCCGCATCTGATGTTCGCCGGCCATACCGACGTGGTGCCGGTCGGCGACGAAGCCGCCTGGACGCATCCGCCCTTCGCCGCCGAGATCGCCAATGGCGAGATGTATGGCCGTGGCGCAGTCGACATGAAGGGCGGCATCGCTTGTTTCATCGCCGCCGTGGCGCGCCATGTCGAACAGAATGGTGGTCCGAAAGGCTCGGTCTCGCTGCTGATCACCGGTGACGAGGAAGGGCCGGCCATCAACGGCACCGTCAAGCTGCTCGAATGGGCGGCTTCCAGGGGCGAGAAATGGGATGCCTCTGTTGTCGGCGAGCCGACCAACCCGGACGCGCTTGGCGACATGATCAAGATCGGACGGCGCGGCTCGATGTCCGGCGCCATCACGGTCAACGGCCGCCAGGGCCATGTCGCCTATCCCTTGCTTGCCGACAATCCGGTGCGCGGGCTGATGAGCCTGGTCGACGCCTTGCTGCACCCTGTCTTCGACAAGGGAACCAGGGATTTCCAGCCGACCAATCTGGAGATCACCTCCATCGATGTCGGCAACCCGGCCACCAATGTCATTGCGGCCAAGGCGACCGCGACCTTCAACATCCGCTTCAACGACACCTGGACAGCCGAGACCCTGCAGGCCGAGATCCACAACCGGCTCGACCAGGCGGCCAGGCGCAAGAAGTACCGGCAGGCCAAGAAGACCCCGGTCGACTACGAGCTCGTCTGGCGCGACCGGCCGAGCCATGTCTTCCTGACCCGCGACGACAAACTGATCGAAACGCTCCGCGGCTCGATCAAGTCGGCGATCGGCAAGGAGCCGACGCTGTCGACCTCCGGCGGCACGTCCGACGCGCGTTTTATCAAGGATTATTGCCCGGTGGTCGAGTTCGGGCTGGTCGGCAAGACCATGCACATGGTCGACGAGCGCGTCGCCATTGCCGATCTCGAAACGCTGACGCAAATCTACCAGCGCTTCATCGAAGACTGGTTCGGACAGGGTTGAGCATGCTTTCGGCGGACGAAACCCAAGCTTCGCTGACGGGCGCCTGGCGGCTGATGCTCGGCAAGACCGACGGATTGCGCCTGCTCGATCTATCGGCCGACGGCTTCTGGAATTCCTTTTTCGCCATTGTCGTTGCAGCCCCGGCGCTGCTCGTCGGCTGGGTGGGGGGGGGGCCCCCGGGGCGGGCGGCCC
>NZ_JAMYSA010000122.1:0-16695 GCF_040321735.1 Mesorhizobium sp. M0293 | reverse complement strand
AAATCCCCATAACCATCGCCTGTGGCCCACGGGTTCCTTCCTCGGGGACTTTCGTACGCCTGCCGGCGCCCGAAACTCTTCACGCGTCCTGACTGGCAGCTTTGCGAGCGCGAAAGGCGTTTGCTGCCATTAGCTAGCGTAGACCGCTACTCGAGCCTACCGACCAGGGCCTGGACCACCCGCGCGGTGACCTCGTCTTGCACAGCAAAGACATCTTCCAAGTCTCGGTCGAAGCGATCTGCCCACAGATGATCGCCGCCGGCAGCATCGATCAACTGAACGTTTATGCGCACCCGGCCAGCCGCGCGGCGCGCGCTGCCTTCCAATACATAGCGCACGCCCAGATCTCGGGCGATGTGGCGGATGTCCAGCGCTTTGCCCTTGTACGCAAAGGTCGAATGGCGGGCGATGACGAACAGTGAGACGTTCCTGGAGAGATCGGTGATAATGTCTTCGCTCAGTCCGTCTACGAACATGTCCTCCGCGTCGCCGCCCATGTTGGTGAAGGGCAGTACGGCGATCGAGGGCTTTGCCGGCAGGCGCAAATTTCCAACCGCCTTAGCCGCCCGGCCACCTGCCGGCCGTTGTATTACGGCGCGGTAAACCTGCAGCGGCTCGCCGATGTTCTTAAGGCTTCGCGTGCCCAAGTCGTCGAAGAGGATATCAAGTTTGCGCCTTACCTGTTCGTAAACGCTTGCCGATACGGATACTCCCCCTGGCTCCGCCAGAGATTCAAGTCGTGCTGCAATATTCACGCCGTCGCCGAACCTGTCGTCACCCTCGACTATGACCTCACCCAGATTAACGCCAATGCGCACCTCAACACGCCTATCATGTGGCGAATTCGCATACCTGTCAGCCAGCGCAAGTTGGAGCGTCACAGCGCATTGAACCGCCTCCACGACAGACGAAAACTCAGCCAGCATCCCGTCACCCATCTGCTTAAAGATGACACCATGATGTCTTGCAATTGTGGGCTCGAACAGTTCCTGCCGGCAGGTGCGTAACTCCAAATGCGTACCTGCCTCGTCTCTTTCCATCATGGCGGAATAACCGACCACGTCGGCGGCAAGGATTGCGGCTAGCTTGCGGTCCATTGCTGGCACTCCGTCGTCGGCCAACCCCAATTAAGTCGGCGACCCCAAGATTCCGCCAACTTCGCCTAATGTCATCTCACCCGCAAGCCGCAGACGCGCGCTACCTCTAAACAACCGATAAGGCGGATAGCCTTTGCTCTTCAGACGCGCGGCGCCTGCATTGGCAACTTCTGGGCCGACGCAAAATGCTAACTGGCTAGTCGACGTTTCGTATCTCCGTCAAGCCAGCGACCAGGAGCGACTCGGCAAGGGCTGTGCGCCTTTGAAGGATTGCCCGCGTAAAACAAGGGGAGTCTGTATTGATTAGGTCCGCTTTTGGTCGGCATGCGTTTTCGGTTCATCGACCGAGATGACGCGCAAAGCAGCCATGCCGTTGTCCCGTGTGAGACTCTGATTTGGTGACAAGCAAAACAGCAGCCCCTTACGACTCGCCCCTCTCATCGCGCAAATTAGACACAACGCGGCGGTTCTGCGACCTGCAGGCGGCGTCGGGGCAGTCGCGGACGAGCCTGTCCTTGCCGTAGCCCTTGGCCCACATGCGGTTGCGGTCTATGCCGCCGGCGGCTAGGTAGTCCATCACCGCATCGGCGCGCTGCTGCGACAGCGCCGTTTCGCCTGCGCCGGGATCGTCGGCGAAACCCTGCAGCTTGAGCAGCCAGCGCGGATGTTTTGCTAACCAGGCGATCTGGGTATCGAGCGTGGCCTTGGCGACAGAATCGAGTGCGGCCGAACCTTGCGTGAAATAGGTGCGGCGGCCAACATTGAGGATAAAATCCTCCTCGCTGCCCGGCTGCACGTTCTGGAAGCCGGCAATCTCGGCGTTGGTGACGTCGGGCGTGGACGGGGCTAGCGTGTTGCTGGTCGAGCAGGATGCGGCCAGAACCAGCAGGCCGGCGGCGAGCAGCCGGCGCGTGTTTTCAATTATGCGGTTCATGATGCGCCAATCATTCGACGGTGGTGGAAGCGGGCGCCTGGTCGGCGATGTGCGGCAGCACCTCCACCGCGGTGCCGATCGGGCACCGCTGGTAGAGGTCGATGATGTCTTCCGGGAACATGCGGATGCAGCCGCTGGAAGCGTCGGTGCCGATGCTCCATGGCTCCAGCGTGCCATGCAGGCGGTAGCCGATGTCGGCGCCGTCGCGGTACAGATAGAGCGCGCGCGGCCCGAGCGGATTGTTGGACGCGCCGCCTGCGACCATGGGCGGTAGGTCCGGCTTGCGCTTGCGCATTTCGGGGGGCGGGACCCATTGCGGCCACAGCGCGCGGCGGTCGATCGTCGCGCGCCCGTACCATTTGAAGCCGTCCTTGCCTACGCCGACGCCGTAGCGGATGGCGGTCTTGTTTTCCATGATGAGGTAGAGGAAGTGGTGGCGGGTATCGACCACGACGGTGCCGACCGCCTCGCTGCTGAAATACTTGACGATCTGGCGATGCCATCTCTTGTCGATCTTGGCGAAGTTGGTCTTGCGATAGACAAAATTGTTGTCGCTGGCGGTGCCGGCGAAAAAGGATTTTGCCGCCGCGGCTTGAACAATATTGCCGGTTGCACCGACCGCGACCAGCGCCAGGCCGCCGAGCACGACACCCCTGCGTGATAAAACCATCGGCAATCCCCATGCCTTAAGCCTGGCGGACCATAGTTGAGAATTATTTCGCCTCAAAGTGGAAATGTTGCGTTGCTTTAGTCCGCCGCAAGCGGACAGACGGCTTTTGACATCAGAAAGGGGAGTTTCAAGTCACCGTAGCGCCAGTGAGGAATGGCATGATATCCACGCCGTCTCCCGGGAAGACGGTGAAATGCGGGTGGTTCTCGAACAGGCGGGCGGCGGTCTCGATGGTATCGGCCTCGATGACAATGTAGCCGCAGAAAGGGTTCACTGCGTCGGCGATGCCGTCCTTTGCAACGCGCGTCGTTCTGCCGACCATACCGTGGCGATGAGGGAAGAATGCGGCGTTTCTCTCCTCCCAGTCCGCCTACTGCTGCTAGCCGACGGTATCAATCGCATCTTGTTCTGCCCTGGGCAGGCTGCGAAAGCGGGCAAGTCTTCGGGCTGGCGGATTTGCAGCCTTTGAGGGATAGAGGCCGAATACATATATCGCCGCAGCGATCATCTAGTTTGGTCATGTTGCCGGCGCGCCTCCTCGATCACGTCCCGATTTGAATCTGCCCAGGTCACCAAGGCCATGACTGGGGCGAGAAGCGACCTGCCGACTGCAGTCAGCTCGTAATCCACGCGCGGTGGGATCGTCGGAAAGTGGGTGCGACTGATCAAACCGTCGCGTTCCAATTGACGAAGCGTAATCGTGAGCATCCGCTGCGAGATGCCGTCGATCTGCCGTCGCAATGCATTGAAGCGGACCGGCCCATCCTTCAGGGCCACGAAGATGTAAAGACTCCACTTATCGGCAATGCGATCGAGGATCTCCCGAACGGGACGGCAGTCGGCGTCTTCGCTTGGGGTAGGAAACTCGATGTCACTGAGTGTCATGAATGTGCCTTCTTGCGAACAGTCAGATAGTCACCTTAATAGTGTTGGTCACAGTTTGATACTACCCTATTCACTCAGGAGCCACCAATGACCAACATCCTACTCGTTATCTCTAGCCCACGCGGTCCTCAGAGCCTTTCCACCCGATTTGCCCGTGACATCGCTGAAAGCCTCAACGCCCGTTCTGGCGGCACAATTGTCGAACGTGATCTTGGGGCGGCACCTCTGCCGCATATCACGGCAGCCTATATCGACGGCCGCATTGCGCCGCCCGAGACGCGTACACCCGAACAGATCGAAGCCGTCAATCTCGCTCAAAGCCTGGTCGATGAGGTTCAGGCTGCCGACGTGATTGTCATTGGCTCGGGCATGATCAACTTCGGTCCGCCGACGCAGCTCAAGGCTTGGTTTGACTACATCACTTGGCCTGGCGTCACCTTTCGCTACGACGCAACCGGTGTGATGGGATTGTTGCCCGCCAAGAAAGTTTATCTCGTGACGGCAACTGGCGGCGTCTTTTCGGAAGGCAGGAATGCCCCGTTAGACTTCCAGACCACCTATCTCGCGCATCTTCTCGGCTTTATCGGACTGACGGATATCGAAGTGGTCCGCGTGGAAGGGACGCTCGTAAGCCCGGACGCAGCCAAGGCTGCGATCGCCTCCACCGAAGCACAGATCCGGGCTGCACTAGAGCGTGCCGCCTGAGCCGCAATCTCATCAGTCTGCTACCTCCGGATTGTCGTGCCGGAACGCGGCAATGGTGCGGTGATCCGGGGCCAGCCGGCGTATCAACCAAAGCGCTTGGAGGTCCCGGACGCCTGTCCGCTTGCAGGCACTTGTCCGCTGCAAGCGTCGCCGGTGACCTGCCGCGCGTCAGTCACGCGATATGGACAGCCCCGCGAGAAGCGGCGCGTAGGCGGCGAGCCTGCGGGATACGAACTCCGTGAAGAGCGCCCCCAGCCGTTCCTCGAGCTGAGCGATGCGTCGCAGCACGGTCAGATGCGATGGCGAAGCGCCTCAACGATCATCGCCATCGCAGGGGAGAGCTGTCGCCTGCTCGGATAGTAAAGGTGATAGCCCGCAAATGGCGGACTCCAGTCGTCAAGCACGAGCCTAAGGCATCCCTTGGCGATGTGGTGGCTGACGAGGTTTTCCGGGACATAGGCGATCCCAAAGCCGCTTATCGCAGCCTCGATCATGGGAATGGACGAATTGAAGGTGAGTCGGCCTTCCACCCGTACACGAAGGTCGCGGCCATCCCTGGCGAATTCCCAGGCATACAATCCGCCGAACGTCGCCTGCCGCATATTAATGCAGTCATGATCGACCAGATCCTGGGGTGCGGCCGGAACCGGATGGCGGGAAAAGTACTCCGGCGAAGCCACGGCCACGAGCCTCCAATCCGGCCCGATGCGCACTGCGATCATATCCCTGTCGATGCTCTCACCAAGCCGCACGCCTGCGTCGAAACGCTCCTCCACAATGTTCTTCATACCGTTGTCGCTGTAGAGTTCGACGCGCACGTCAGGATAGTTGCTGAGCAACGGCTGCAGCTTCGGCCAGACGGTCGTCTGGAGCGCATGGTCGGACAGCGTGATACGGACCGTTCCGGAGGGCTTGTCGCGAAAGGCCACCAGGCTTGCAAGGTCGGCTTCGATTTCCTCGAAGCGGGGAACAAGCGATTGGAAAAGTCGCTCGCCGGCCTCGGTCGGCGCGACGCTCCGCGTCGTACGTGTCAGCAGGCGGACGCCGAGACGAGCTTCAAGCTCCTTGATTGTCGAACTCAGGGTCGACTGCGAGGTTCCGAGCTTGGCCGCCGCCTTGGTGAAGCTGCGCTCCCGCGCGACCGCCACGAACCATAGCAGATCCTTCATGCCATCGCGCTGCATTAGGGCACCTCCGGTCGGACATTTATATCATGAACAGATAAGTCCATGCGAATTACTTAGTCTAATAGAATGGGTTCCTCTGCAATATCTTCTGGCATCGCGACGGGGATTGGCGGCTGATCCACCCGGTCGCCCAGCAAGGATGCCAATTATGGAAACGACGTACGACACAAGGCTTGTCGAAGACCGCGCCGCATGGGGCGCCGTGTTGTCGATGGCGCTGTGTGTTTTCGTGCTCATCGCGTCGGAATTCATGCCGGTCAGCCTGCTGTCGCCGCTAGCGGCCGATCTCGGCATCACCGAGGGCCGCACGGGACAGGCGATCTCGATTTCGGGCGCTTTCGCCGTCGTGACCAGCCTGTTGGTCGCCGGCCTCACGCGCCGGATCGACCGGCGGCTGGTCGTGACCGGCTTCACCCTTCTCCTCATCGTGTCCGGGCTGGCTGTCACCTTCGCGCCGAACTACGCGTTTCTCATGGTCGGCCGGGCGCTGCTCGGCATCGCGATCGGCGGGTTCTGGTCGATGTCGACCGCGATCGTCATGCGCCTCGTGCCGCAAGACATGGTTCCGAAGGGTCTCGCCATGCTAAACGCCGGCAATGCCATTGCAGCCACCATCGCCGCGCCGCTGGGCAGTTTTCTTGGCGCCTATGTCGGCTGGCGCGGTGCTTTTTTCCTCGTCGTGCCATTTGGGCTCCTGGCGCTGGCCTGGCAGTGGATAAGCCTGCCGGCGCTGCCCCCGCGCCAGAGGAAGCGTCCAGGCAATCCGCTGGCGCTGCTCGGCCGTCTTCCTGTCGCCATCGGCATGGCGTCGATCATGATGCTGTTCATGGGCCAGTTCGCGCTCTTTACCTATCTTCGGCCCTTCCTCGAGAGCGTCACCCGGCTCGACATCGCCGCGCTTTCGGCGATCCTGCTGGCGATGGGGCTGGCCGGGGTGCTCGGCACCCTCTGCATAGGCCGGCTTTTGCGCACGCGCCTGTTCAGCGTCCTCATCGTCATACCGCTGGTCATGGCCGCGCTGGCCGTAGCGCTCATCGCCTTCGGTGCGATGCCGATTCCTACAGCGTCGCTGCTCGTTGCCTGGGGTTTCTTCGGCACGGCCGCGCCCGTTGGCTGGGGCACCTGGCTTAGCCGGACGTTGCCGGACGACGCGGAGGCCGGCGGCGGATTGCAGGTAGCCGTCATCCAGCTCGCCATCACCGGCGGCGCCGCCATCGGCGGCACGCTCTTCGATACGGTCGGCTGGTGGGGTGCATTCACTTTCGGCGCGGTGCTGCTCTGTGGATCGGCGCTCGCCGCCCTTGGCGCATCGCATATGGCCCGGAGGTCCTTGCCATGACCATCGAGCGTGCGCCGCTTAACCGCCGAACATTGCTCGGCACCGCGCTCGCTATGGCGGCCCTACCTCGCGCAGCCGCCAGCCAAGAAGGCGAAGCCTCAGTCAGCCAGGAGTCAACCGACATGAAGATCAGGATGGTTTTCAACGGCCGTATCATGACCGCCACGCTCTACGACAATCCGTCGGCGCGCGACTTCTTGTCCATGCTGCCGCTCGATCTCAAGATCGAGGACTACGCGCATAACGAGAAGATCGCCTATCTGCCGCGCAAGCTGACGGAGAAGGGAAGTGGTCCGTTCGCCAACGAGCAGCCCTACGACCTCTGCTATTTCACGCCATGGGGCAACCTGGCCATGTTCTACGCCGACTATCGCCATCCCGGGCTGATCAGGCTCGGCCGCTTCGATGAGGGCGAGCAGGCCCTGCACATTCGCGGCGAGTTCCCGCTTCGCATCGAACGCACTTGAGGACACAAAGGAGATCACCATGGACATTCTTCGCGCTGGCACGAGGCCTTCCGGTAAGGGACCGACTGACTGGTTCACCGGAACGGTGCGGATCGATCCACTCTTCAATCCCTTCGATGCCGGGCGGGTCCAAGGCGCACAGGTGACCTTCGAGCCCGGTGCCCGCACCGCCTGGCACACGCATCCGCTCGGCCAGACGCTGATCGTCGTCTCCGGCCTTGGTCGCGTGCAGCGCCAGGGTGGCCCGGTCGAGGAAATCCGTCCGGGAGACGTCGTCTGGTTCGCGCCCGGCGAAAAGCACTGGCATGGCGCGTCGCCCCAGACCGCCATGACCCACATCGCCCTCCAGGAGGTCAAAGACGGCAAGGTCGTGGACTGGCTGGAACATGTCAGCGACGCCGACTACGGCGCTTGATCTTCTCCACTCGAAAAGGAACCAAAATGCTCGCAACCGTTCTTCACAAACCGGGCGACATCCGCTGCGAGGAAATCGCCGATCCGAAAATCGTGCGGCCAACGGACGCACTCATCAAGCTGTCGGCAAGCTGCATCTGCGGCTCGGACCTGTGGCCCTATCGCGGGCTGCAGCCGGTCGACGGCCCGATGCATATGGGCCACGAATATTGTGGCATCGTCATCGAGGTCGGCGCAGAGGTGCGCACGGTTCGTCCCGGCCAGTTCGTCGTCGGGTCGTTCTGCCTCTCCGACAATACCTGCCCGCATTGCCGCTTCGGCTTCCAGTCGTCCTGTGTGCAGCGCGAGTTCATGTCGGGCGCGCAGGCGCCTTACGCCCGCGTGCCTTTGGCGGATGGCACACTCGTCGCCACCGCCGAGGTGCCGCCGGCCGAACTCATCCCTGACCTGCTGGCTGTGTCCGATGTGCTCGGCACCGGCTGGTATGCGGCCGACGCGGCCGAGGTTCGAGAAGGATCGACGGTGGTGGTAGTAGGCGACGGTGCGGTCGGCCTGATGGGCGTGCTTGCGGCCAAGGAGATGGGCGCTGAGCGTATCATCGCCATGAGCCGGCACGAGAGCCGCCAAAAGCTCGCCCGCGAATTCGGCGCCACTGATATTGTGGCCGAGCGAGGCGAGGAAGGCGTCGCGCGCATCAAGGAACTCACCAAGGGCGTTGGCGCAGACTCGGTGCTGGAATGCGTCGGCACGGGAGAATCCTTCGACCAGGCGCTGGCCTGCTCCCGCCCCGGCGGCACCATCGGCTATGTCGGCGTGCCGCACGGCGTGAATTTCGACGGCCAAAAACTATTCTTCGGCCAGAAGCGCATGTTGGGCGGCCCGGCGCCGGTGCGCCGCTTCCTGCCCGACCTTATGGACCGTGTGCTCAAGGGCGCGATCAAGCCCGGCAAGGTCTTCGACCTCAAGCTGCCGCTGGCCGAGGTCGCTGAAGGCTACCGCGCCATGGACGAGCGGCGCGCCATCAAGGTCATGCTTTCGGTGTGAGCGAAGATTGGGCGGACGGCCTGTGCGCACCCACAACTCAGAAAAGGAATAACGACATATGACGATGAGATTGAAGATAGCCGCCCTGGCGCTTGCGCTTTCGGTCGCCACGCCGGCTTTCTCCCAAGAGTCCCCGATCATCGGCGCATGGCGCATGAGGTCGCTCGAGGCCGGCACCGAGGGAAATCTCAAGCCCGTGCCATATTCCGGCCAGGTCATCTTCACCGAGGCCGGCACTCTCTCGGTGCAGGCCCAGAACCCCGACGCCAAGGCGCCGGACACGCCTTACACGGCGAATGGCTACGAAGCCTATTACGGGCCGGTCGCCATCAACGACCAGGACAAGACCTTCGTCATCACGATCGAGTCCTCCCTGGTCCGCAACCTTGTCGGGAAGAGCATGAAACGCAAATTCGAAGTCTCGGACAACAAATTGGTCCTCACGCCGGACAATCCGGCCGAGGGCTGGCGCGTGACCTACGAACGTTACTGATCGGAACAGCCGGCTGTCAAAGTGTTATCGGTGGCCACAAATGGCGCGGACTTCAGACCGAAATGGCGCGATAGCGGAACTGGTGCCAATCATGGCGGCTGTCTTCGCCGGCTTCCTCCTGATCGGCTTGGCGCTACCCGTCCTGCCGCTGCATCTTCACCAGCAGCTCGGCTTCGGCCCCTTCGCAGTCGGGCTGGTGACGGGCAGCCAGTTCGTCGCCTCGATGCTGTCGCGCATTGGAGCCGGAAATTACGCCGATGGGCGCGGCGGCAAGCGGGCCGTCATCGTCGGCCTCATTGCCGCTGCCCTGACGGGGTTCATTTATCTCGGCTCGCTGGCATTGCTCGACCGACCGGTAGCGTCCGCATCGGCGCTCTTCGCCGGCCGGGCGGTACTGGGCGCGTCTGAGAGCTTCATCATCACCGGCGGCGTCGCCTGGGGACTTTCCCTTGCGGGCGGACAGAACTCCGGAAAGGTCATAGCCTGGGTGGGCACGGCGATGTTCGCGGCACTCGCGTTAGGCGCGCCGATCGGATCTGCGCTTTACGCGGCGAGCGGCTTCGCCGCGATCGCACTCGCGACGGTCGGCCTGCCGCTTGCGACGCTGCTTGCCATCCTGCCTATGCGTGGCACCAGCCTCGCCGCGAGCGCCGCGCGACGCTCATGGACGAGCGTGGCGCAAGCGGTCTGGCTTCCCGGCGTCGGAGCTGCTTTCAGCAGCCTTGGCTATGGCGCGATCCTGTCCTTTGGCGCGCTGCTCTTTGCCGAACGCGGCTGGCAGCCGGTCTGGCTTCCCTTCACCGCTTATGCCGCGGCGCTGATCGCGGCAAGGCTGTGCTTCGGCCACCTGCCTGACAGGTTAGGGAGCGCGCGCGTCGCCGTGATCTTCGTGGCGGTCGAGGCGGCAGGGCTGATGCTGATCTGGCTTGCGCCCGGGCCCGTTCTCGCCGCTATCGGTGCGGGCCTGACTGGCCTCGGCTACTCGCTGGTCTATCCCGGTTTCGGTGCCGCGGCCGTAAGCCGTCTTCCGCAACGCAGCCGCGGCCTGGCCATGGGGCTCTACACCGTCTTCCTCGACGTGGCGCTCGGCTTCGGCAGCCCGGCGCTTGGCTTGATCGCCGCGTCGGCCGGCCTGCAATTCGTCTTCCTCGCCGGCGCGACGGCGACGCTTCCGGCCTTGGGCATCGCTCTGCTGCTGGGTCGGCATAACCGTCCACTTTAGTGCCGGATATTCGGTGCTCGAGATGTTGGGCAACGACGATCGCTCCCGCTTCGCCGCCGACCTGCTTCCGGGCAATGGCGAGATCGACTTCTACGGCCGACATAGGGTGCAATGCGGTCGTTCACGTCGCGTCGTGCGTGAGCCAGCTCAGGGTCAAGAGTTCAACAGGTGGGCACCTTGTCCGACCGGCAATTCACTTGCTACTCTGCCTCCAGCTTCCCTTTCAGCTGTGCCCGGGCGTCCCGGATCGAGGCGGCATAGGTGACCAACGGACGCTTGACGCCGTGGTTGATCAGCATGCGCCGTATCTGCGGCGCAGCACCCGATATGATGAAGCGGACACCGGCGCGCCTGGCCTTGTGCGCGGCGCCCTCGATGACATTGGCCGCCGTCGAATCGAAGAATGGTACGGCCGAGCAGTCGAGGATGAAGTTCTTGCGCTGGTCGGCGATGCGGTCGAGCACGGTGCCGACGGTCGATGCGGCGCCGAAGAAGAAGGCGCCCGAGATGCGGTAGACGACGGTGTCGGCGTCGGTCGCCTCGCTCGAATCGTAGGCGTTGGTGCTGTCGGCCTCGTCCTCCCGCACCAGCGGCTGATCGGCCTCGACCGCGATGCTCTTGGCCATGCGGTCGATGAACAGGATCGACCCCAGCACGAAGCCGACGACGATCCCTTCGGTGAGGTCGCGGAAGATGACGAGCAGGAAGGTCGCCATCAGCACCAGCGCGTCGCCGCGCGAAGCGCGCAACAGCGTGGCGAAGGCCTGTTTCTCGAACATGTTCCAGCACACGACCGCCAGCACGCCAGCAAGGGCGGCAAGCGGGATGTAGCTGGCGAGCGGCGCAGCCACCAGCATCAGCGCCAGCAGGATGGCCGAGTGGACCACGCCAGAAATCGGCCCGTGGGCGCCGGCCCGCACATTGGTCGCCGTGCGGGCGATGGTGCCGGTGGCGCAGATGCCGCCGAACAGGGCGGACGCGACGTTGGCAAAGCCTTGCGCCACCAGTTCACAGTTGGAACGATGCCGCCGGCCCGTCATCCCATCGGCGACCACCGCCGACAGCAGCGATTCGATCGCGCCGAGCAAGGCAAAGGCGATGGCATCCGGTAGCACGTCAATCATCCTGTCTAGGCTGATCGGCGGCAAGGCAGGCATTTGCAGACTGCGTGGGATACCGCCAAATCGGGTGCCGATCGTCTCCGCGGGCAGTGAAAGAAGCGCCACGGCCAGCGATGCCAGCCCAATGGCGATGAGCATGGCGGGCCATGTCGGCCGCCAGCGCCTCAGGCCGGCGATGGTGACGATCGTCAACATCGCCACGAAGGTCGCCGCGGGGTTGATGGTGCCGGCCGCCTCGCCGACCGCGATCAACTTCGGCACCAGCGGTCCCGGCTCCTTGCCGGCAAGCTTCAGCCCGAACAGTTCGACGATCTGTCCTGAAAAGATGATGACGGCGATGCCGGCGGTGAAGCCGACCGTCACCGGATAGGGAATGAACTTGATGTAGGTTCCGAGCCGGAGATAGCCGATGGCGAGCAGGAAGACGCCTGCCATCATCGTTGCCAACAGCAGTCCGTCGATACCGACCCGGGCAACCGTAGCGGCCACCAGCACGATGAAGGCACCTGCCGGACCGCCGATCTGGAAGCGGCTGCCGCCGAGCGCCGAAATGATGAATCCGCCGACGATCGAGGTGTAGAGGCCGCGCTCGGGAGTCACGCCCGAGGCGATCGCGATCGCCATCGACAACGGTAGCGCGACGATGGCGACCGTCAGCCCGGCGATGGCGTCGGCCTTGAAGTTCGCGAGCGTGTAGCCCTCGCGCCAGACCGTCACCAACTTTGGCGTGAACAATTCGGAAAATGTCGGCTTTACCGACTTGTGGGCCGGTTGATGTACGGCCCGCTGCGTCTGATCCATGGACTGCCTTCCGTACCCTGAAAGGCGGCGGGATCGTCGGCAGGACTGTCGGCGGTCGCCGTCGCGACTTTATGCCGGCTCAGCCTTGGGATCTGGCGGCACGACAGGCTTGAGGCGCACGCCCCGGCCGCCGCGCTCGCTGGTCTGGTTCTCGCCGATCAATTCCACCCCGGCCCCGTCGAGGGCCTGGATGACCTTCATCAGCGTGTCGACCACGCCCCTGACCACACCGTCGCTTGCTTCCATGCGCTGTATCGTCGGAAGCGAAACGCCGGCACGCTCGGCGAGCGTCTTCTGATCGATGCCGGCCAGCGCCCTTGCGGCGCGCATCTGCGCGGCAGTGATCATCGGCCGGAATCCCCGTCTGAGTCTGCAGAAATAACGTATAATACCACCATTATGATGTTTCAAGCATCAATATGAACGTCTGAGACGTCAGCGTCATCGCCTGGTCGACCATTTTTTCAGATACTTCCCGAGAATTGCGGGCTAGGGTGTTCCATCTGGGGTGGGGGTAACGCGGTATGACTGTTCTCAAGACCTTCATGACATCGGCATGCTTGCTGTCGGTGGTTTTCCTGCTAACGGGCTGCGGGCACGGGCTGATCAACCGGCTGATCTAATCGCCGGCCTCGCTGTCGCCGTTCGGGCGCTGCCCGCGCCATCGCTGCCACGCCCAGGCCGTGAGCCAGCACAGCATTGCCCAGACGAAGCCGGCGCACCAGCCGGCCAGCACATCCGACGGCCAGTGCACACCGAGGTAGACGCGGCTGATGCCGACCAGCAGCGTCGTCAGCACGGCCAGCGACAGCACATAGATCTTCGTCGTTCGCCCCGGCAGGAAGCGCGCTGCCAGCGCGCCGAGCGTCAGATAGGTAACTGCCGAGAGCATGGCGTGGCCGCTCGGAAAGGACAGCGAGGTCTCGTTGACCAGATGCGAGACGAGTTCGGGGCGCGGCCGATCGATGCCGGCTTTCAGGAGGCTCGACAGGACCTGACCACCGGCCACCGCGGCGAAGACGAAAAGGGCGGTCGCCGGCCTGCGGATATGCAACAGATAAAGGATTACCGCCGTCACGATCAGCACCACCACGCTGCCGCTGCCCAAGCTGGTGATGTCGCGCATCGCCCCTTCCAGCCAGGGCGGGCCGATCGGGCTGTCGGGCTGACCCGCCTTGCGGAAGGCGAGCATGATTTCGGTGTCGAAAGCGTGCGGCGTCGTGGCCCGCGCCACCTCCATCAACTCCTCGAAGCCCCACAGGCCGGCGGCGATGACCATGCCGGCCAGCAGCACCGGGAATTCGACCCGGTTAAGCAGAGTGTTCGCGGCGTTCTTCATCGGCAATTCGCCTGTTACAACCGACCTTGCAGATAGGGTCCGAGCGTGATCAGCGCCACCGCGGCGATTGCCAGCATGATGCCGGTCGCCTGCAACGCGTTGACCCGTTCGCCGAAGAAGACCAACGCGACGACATTCACCGAGACCAGCTGGATGACGGCCGACAGGCTGAACGACACCGACATGCCGAATTCGCGGATCAGCCGCAGCATGATCAGATTGCCCAAAGAATAAAGCGCCAGCGTCAGCAGGATCTTGCCAAGGTTCGGCGCCATGCCCCATTGCTTGGCGGCGGTGGCCGCGAGCAGGAAAATGACGGTCGAAAAGCCGAGTTGCAGCAATCCCGAAAAACTCAACGTCCCATCCCCTCTCGAAGCGGCTCCCGCCGCGTGTGTCGCGGCCCTTGTTTCCGAAGCGCGCCGACACGTCAAGCGACCTCGACCAAACGTAGGCCTTGGCAACGGCGAGCCGGAAGCTCAATGTGCCGAAATCGCCCAGCCTATCGATTGAAGGGCGGTCAGGGGTTCATGATTCGTATTTTTCAAAACTTGGCGCGGCGCTGGGGCGAGCTTTCTCTTGCCCTGCAATTCGTCGTTGCCGGCGGCTTTGGCCTGCTTGCCGTCATGCTGGTGGTGGGTGCCTGGGTGACGGGGCAGATCCGGGACGGCGTGATCCGCAATTCGGCCGCCACAACGGCGCTGTATGTCGACAGCGTGATTGCACCGCTGCTTCCCGATTTGCGCAAGCAACAGGAACTCAGCGACTCCGTCAAGCAGGCGCTCGACGAGACGCTTGGCCAGGGCGCGCTCGGCAAGCGCCTCGTATCGTTCAAGCTCTGGAGCCGCGACGGCACGATTCTCTATGCCAAGGAGACGGCCCTGATCGGCCGCCGCTTCGAACCGAGCGACGGCCTGCGTTCCGCCTTCCAGGGCGATGTCGTCGCCCAGTTCGACACGTTCGATGAGAACGAACGCCAGGAAGAGGCGATCGGCGTGCCATTGCTGGAAATCTACAATCCCGTGCGCGAGCCGTGGTCGGGCGAGGTGGTCGCCGTCACCGAATTCTATGAGATCGCCGACGACTTCAAAGCCACGCTCGCCTCCGCTTTGTGGTCAAGCTGGCTGATCGTGGCCGGCGCGACGCTGGCGGCCTTCCTGCTCCTGTCGGGCATCGTCCTGCGCGGCAGCCGCATCATCGACGATCAGCGCGGCGCGCTGCGCCGCCAGGTGTCGGAGCTGCAAGGTCTGGTGACGCAGAACAGCGCCTTGCGACTGCGCGTGCAGCGGGCGTCCCGTCGCGCCACCGCGCTCAACGAAAGATATTTGCGCCGCATCGGCGCCGATCTCCATGACGGTCCGGCGCAACTCGTGGCGCTGGCGGCGCTGCGCATGGATAGTCCGGTGTTTTCCGGCGATGGCCATTCGGGCGAAAGCCGCTCGACCGAAGTCGCGATGATCCGCAAAACACTGGAGGATGCATTGCGCGAAATACGCGGTATCTGCACCGGCCTCGTCCTGCCGCAGATAGAGACGGCCGCGGCAAACGACATTCTGCGGCTGGCCGTCAATGAACACCAGCTGCGGACGGGAACGTCCGTGACCCTCACGCTGGCCGGGCAGTTGCCAGAGCCCGGCGCCTCGGAGAAGATCAGCATCTATCGGTTCGTGCAGGAAGGGCTGAACAACGCCTATCGCCACGCGCGAGGCAAGGATCAGGCGGTGAGTGCCGGAATGAAGGGTGGCAGGCTTTACGTTGAAGTATCGGATGCCGGACCAGGCTTCGATCCCGCCCGGGACGAGGGCCTCGGGCTCGCTGGTCTCAGGGAGCGGGTCGAAAGCATTGGCGGCCAGTTCGAAACCTTGACCGGGCCGCAAGGCACGCGTCTGGTAATCCGTCTATCGGTCGAGGAGCAAGCATGACTGGTGTCATTCGCATCGCCATTATCGACGATCATCCCCTCTTCCGCGAAGGCGTGACGCGCAGCCTGTCGGAGATCGGAGGCTTCGAGATGGTTGGCGAGGGTGCCACGGCGCAGGATGCCGAACGCATCGCCGCGACCGTGCAGCCCGACATATTGCTGCTCGACATCTCCATGCCGGGCGGCGGTCTGGCCGCGGTTGCCGGCATCCTCGCCGGCCATCCCGCCCAGAAGATCGTCATGCTGACCGTTTCGGAGGCCAATGCCGATGTGACCATGGCTCTGAATGCAGGGGTGTGCGGCTATGTCCTCAAAGGTATCGGATCTCGCGCGCTTGCCGACATCCTGCGCAACGTGGCGGCCGGCGAGAGCTATCTTTCGCCGACGCTGTCGGCCCGGCTGCTTTCGGATCTCCAGTCCCAGCAACCCACCAACGGCATAGCGGACCGCCTGCGGCAACTCACCGAGCGGCAGACGGAAATCCTGCGGCTGGTGGCTGAAGGGCTGAGCAACAAGGAAGTCGCCTTGCGGCTGGAGCTTCAGGAGAAGACCGTCAAGCATCACATGACCGGCGTGCTGTCGAAACTCAATGTGCGAAACCGCACTGAAGCAGCCTTGATGATGCGTGAGGCGCGCGACCGCGACGGGAACCACTAAAGCGGTCCGAGGAATTTGGAGCGGTTCAGCCATCGCGGCAACCGCCGGCCCAAAACCGAGGTCACCTCCGCCGGGGGGCGGCGGAGGTGACGTGTGAAGCTGGCCGTTGCCTGTTGGCCGGCTTCACAAGGCCTTGAGACGGCTGACATCGGCCGGCGTGGCCCGACGGTCGATGATCGTGCGACCGAGAGCATCCTCCATCTTGAAACGACCGTTCTCGACCTTTTCCGTTATGCCGTCGGGATGCCGGACTGTGATCTTGTTGCCTGTCACGTCGACCTTGTCGCCGGTCGTGGCATTGACATGATTCGCGCTCTTACCCTGATTGGATCCCGATTTGCCGTTGTTGCCGCTGTTGCCGTTCCCGTTGCTGTTGCCGCTATTTCCGCCGCTGCTATTACC
>NZ_JAMYSA010000121.1:0-16785 GCF_040321735.1 Mesorhizobium sp. M0293 | reverse complement strand
AGGTGGGTGATTGGCGAAGGCGCGGATGCCAACCAATCTCCCCCCTTGCGGGGGAGATGGCCGGCAGGCCAGAGGGGGGTGCCTCGCACCTGCTTTACCCAGAAGTCCTCATTGCGCCGGCACCTTGTCGAGAAAACCGGTGACGCTCTTCAGGCGGCCGTTCTCGATGACGCCGATATCGGTGCCTTCGATCACCGAAGGCGTCCCCTGAGGTCCAAGATTCCACGAGAAGCGGATCTTGTCGGCAAAACCGTCCGGCGTGCCCTTCAGCGAAAAGCGAAACCCGGCAAATCGCTGCTGCACGCCGTCGATCAGCGCCGCGACACCCGCATGGCCATCGCCCTGCATGAGCGGATCGCGATAGCTGACGTCTTCCGTGAAGGTCGCCTTGAGCAATTCGGCTCGGCGGCCGGCATCGCTTTCGTTCCAGGCGGTGATGTAGTTTTGGGCGATCTTGTTGAGGTCGGTCATGGTCTGTCTCCTTTATTGAGCGGCTTTGACACGAACCTTTTCGACCAGCGGAAGAGCGAAACCAATTACGCCTGAGGTAATCACGGCGAACTATTCGAGAGGAAAAAACATGAGCAGCGGATTTTTCGGCGACATCAAAGAGATCAAATATGAGGGGCCGGATTCGACCAATCCGCTGGCCTACCGGTTCTACAATCCCGACGAGGTGGTCGCCGGCAAGCGGCTGGAAGACCATCTGCGCTTTGCCGTCGCCTACTGGCACTCCTTCGCCTGGCCGGGCGGCGATCCGTTCGGCGGCCAGACCTTCGACCGGCCGTGGTTCCCCAAGGCCGGCGGCACCGACACGATGGAGCTGGCAAAGCTCAAGGCCGATGTCGCCTTCGAGATGTTCTCGCTGCTCGGTGCGCCCTATTTCTGCTTCCACGACGCCGATGTGCGGCCGGAGGGCAAGGACTTTTCCGAGAGCGCGGCGCGCCTCGACGAGATTGCCGACTACTTCGCGGGAAAGATGAAACAGACCGGCGTCAAGCTTTTGTGGGGCACGGCGAACCTGTTCTCCAACCGCCGCTTCATGTCGGGTGCGGCCACCAATCCCGATCCGGATGTCTTTGCCTATGCTGCGGCGACGGTAAAAAGCTGTATCGACGTGACCAAGCGGCTGAAGGGCGAGAACTACGTGCTGTGGGGCGGGCGCGAGGGCTATGAGACGCTGCTCAACACCGACCTTGCCCGCGAGCAGGAGCAGGCCGGCCGCTTCCTCAGCCTCGTCGTCGACTATAAGCACAAGATCGGTTTCAAGGGCACGATCCTGATCGAGCCGAAGCCGCAGGAGCCGACCAAGCACCAGTATGATTACGATGTCGCGACCGTCTACGGCTTCCTCAAGCGCTTCGGACTGGAGAAGGAGGTCAAGGTCAACATCGAGCAGGGCCACGCCATCCTGGCCGGCCATTCCTTCGAGCACGAGCTGGCGTTGGCCAATGCGCTCGGCGTCTTTGGTTCGATCGACATGAACCGCAACGACTACCAGTCGGGTTGGGACACCGATCAGTTCCCCAACAACGTGCCGGAAATGGCACTGGCCTACTACCAAGTCCTGCAGGCTGGCGGCTTCAAGACCGGCGGCACCAATTTCGACGCCAAGCTGCGCCGCCAGTCGCTCGATCCGCAGGATCTGCTGATCGGCCATATCGGCGGCATGGATTCCTGCGCACGCGGCCTGAAGGCCGCCGCCCGCATGGTCGAGGACAAGGCGCTGTCGGCACCGCTGGCCGAACGCTATGCCGGCTGGAACACGGCCGAAGGCAAGGCGATGCTGTCCGGCAAGCGCACGCTGGAGGACATCGCCGAGCGTGTCGTCAAGAAGAAGATCGAGCCGCAGCCAAGGTCGGGCCGCCAGGAACTGCTGGAAAACATCGTCAACCGGTACGTGTGAAATCCGATCTCTGGACTGACATCCGCCACTTCTGGCTGAAAGCCGCCGCCATCGCCTTCTGCCAGAGCAATTCCAGGAAAAGTGAAGCGGTTTTCCGTCCGGAATTGCGTCGAAACAAAGAGTTAGAGGGTTCGCCGTTTCCGTGAGACGGTGAAATGCTCCAGTCAGCCCATTCGCGACAGGCAGCCGAGGATCGCATAGATTCTCGGCTGCCTGCTGTTCGAAAAGCAGCTGTAGAACTCTCCTTGGCCTGACCTGCCCAGACACGGGAAGAAACTTTGCGCAAGGCCGGGTGCGACGACACGGTTTTGCCCTTTGACGCCCTTCAATGACCTCGCTCTTGCCTTCAAACTGCCGTCACGTATCTCGTATAAGACTGGCTCGTGGCGGGAGAGGAAGAAGGAGGCGAACCGATATGCAGAACGAACGTGAAATCGACGCCCTGCTCTCACCTGGCGAGGCCGGATCGATCATCGATAGGCTGATGGCAATGCCGCATCCGAAGGATGGCACGCGCCGCTCGAACGAGTGGGACCGCGCCGTCGCCAGCCGGTTTGAGACCCACCTTGCCAGACAGATGCGCTCGCAGATCGATAGCAGCAGCGATCTCTAAGACGCCGCCTGATCTTTCCGATTGTGCATGTCGTCGTCCTTTTGAGCGACCTGCACTCAGCCCCGGCGCAGCCTGACCGGCGCTTCACCGAAAGCCCTTGAAAACGCCCTAGAAAATGCCGCGGCGGACGAAAATCCGGTCCGCCCGGCAATATCGGCCATCGCCACCCTGGTGTCGACCACCAGCCTGCGGGCAGCACCCAGGCGCAGCCTGAGATAGTAGGCGCCCGGCGTCTCGCCGATCGACTTGCGAAAGATGCTTTCCAGCGTCCGTGCCGTCACCCCGGCACGTTTTGCCACCGCTTCTATGGTCAGCGGCTGGTCGACATGCGATTCCATAAGCCGGATGGCTTGCGCCAGCCGCGGATCGTAGCCGTCGAGCCGGCCAAGCGAGACCAGTGGCTGGGCGTCGGTCGCGGCACGCGCCTGGTCGTAGATGAAGACGCTGGCGACATCGAGCGCGACGGCCATGCCCAGCCGCGTGCGAATGAGATGCAGCATCAGGTCGAAGGTCGGCGACGCGCCGCCCGAGGTGAACACCGGGCCGTCTATGACGTAGCGGTCCGGGCGCACGTCGACGCCGGGGAAAGCCGACGAGAAATCCTCCATGTCCTCCCAGTGGGTGGTGGCGCTACGCCCTTCCAGCAGGCCGGCGCGCGCCACCAGCCAGGTGCCGGCCTCGACACCGCCGCACGCGCGGGCCGTACGCGCCGCCCGCCGCAGGCCGGAAAGCAAGGTCGACGTCGCATAGTTCTGGGTGCCGAAGCCGGCGACGACGACAAGAACGTCGGTTGGCTCGCCCGCATCGAAACGGCCGCTAACCGCCACCGGCAAGCCGCATGTGGTGACCGGAGCCTCGCCGGTCACCGAGACCAGCCTGAAATCGAACAGGGTCTCACCGGAGATACGGTTGGCGGCGCGCAAAGGATCGACGGCTGAGGCCACGCACATGATGGACGAGCCGGAAAACACCAGCAGCGTCACCTTGAGCGGCAGGCGCTCGGCACGAAAGATCGTTGGCTTTTCGCTTTTCGTCATGGAAGCTTCGTAAAACGCAAAACAGTTTCCGGCAAGTCGGGCATTGTGGGTCGGTTCTTGTGCATGTCGTCATCCCAAAACCGGTTCCCACTTTTGGGCGACATGCATGGCTGTTTCTATCGGAGGAGAGTTCCATGCCGCTTGCGATGAACCGTGAGGTCTTCATTACCTGTGCCGTGACCGGATCCGGCGGCTCGCAGGATCGCAGCCCGCATGTGCCGCGCTCGCCCAAGCAGATCGCCGATTCGGCCATTGATGCGGCCAAGGCCGGCGCTGCCATCGTCCACTGCCATGTGCGTGACCCTGAAACCGGCAAGCCCAGGCGCGACGTGCACCTCTACCGCGAAGTGACCGAGCGCATTCGCGAGGCCAATGTCGATGTGGTGCTGAACCTGACCGCCGGCATGGGCGGCGACATGGTGTTCGGCTCGCCGGAAGCACCGCTGCCGCTCAACGAAAAAGGCACCGACATGGGCGGCGCCACCAACCGCATGGAACATGTGCGCCAGTGCCTGCCGGAGATCTGCACGCTCGACTGTGGCACGATGAATTTCGCCGAGGCCGACTATGTCATGACCAACACGCCCGGCATGCTGCGCGCCATGGGCGGCATGATGACGGCGCTCGGCGTCAAGCCGGAGATCGAGGCGTTCGACACCGGCCATCTGTGGTTCGCCAAGCAGCTGGTCGAGGAAAAGGTGCTCAATCCCGACGCGCTCGTGCAGCTCTGCATGGGTGTGCCGTGGGGGGCGCCGGACGACCTCAACACCTTCATGGCCATGGTCAACAATGTGCCGTCGACCTGGAACTGGTCGGCCTTCGCCATCGGTCGCAACCAGATGGCCTATGCCGCTGCGGCGGTGCTGGCCGGCGGCAATGTCCGCGTCGGGCTGGAAGACAATCTGTGGCTCGACAAGGGCGTGCTGGCGACCAACGCGCAGCTGGTCGAGCGTGCCGCCAGCATCGTCACCAATCTGGGCGCCAGGATCATCGGCCCGGAGGAAGTGCGCAAGAAACTGAACCTGACCAAGCGGGCGCCGATAGCGGCATAAATTATTCGCTGGGAGGGCCAACATGACTACCGTAAAATTCACCGCGATGAAGGATGGCGACAGGGACGACTACGAGTTCCTGACCGCGCATGAGATCGACTATGCGGCCAGGACCGGCGAGCGGCTGCTCGACGCGCTGGTTCAGCTCGACGAGGGCCTGTCGGGCTACAAGATCACAAGGCTCGGCCATTCGCTGCAGGCGGCGACGCGCGCCTGGCGTGACGGCGCCGATACCGACTGGATCGCCTGTGCGTTGCTGCACGACATCGGCGACATCTATGCGCCCTACAATCACGATGAATATGCCGCTTCGATCCTGAAACCCTTCGTGCGCGAACAATGCACCTGGGTGGTGGAAAAGCACGGCGATTTCCAGCGGCTCTATTATGCCCATCATCTGGGCGGCAACCGCCATGCGCGCGACCGCTTCGCCGGCCACGCCTATTTCGACGATTGCGATCAGTTTTGCGAACGCTGGGACCAGTCGAGTTTCGACCCCGACTACGATACGCTGCCGATCGAGTTCTTCCGGCCCTTCGTGCTCGAGGTCTTTGCCCGCAAGGCTTACGACGCGTCCGTGATCCGCGCCGGCGAGCGCGTGCCTCTGGTCGATCCCGCAACAGCCAAGACAAGAACCGGAGCTTCCGCATGAGCATCATCAACAAGGCGGCCGCCATCGGTGGCGGTGTCATCGGCGCCGGCTGGGTGGCGCGGCTGCTGTTGAACGGCATCGACGTGTCGATCTTCGATCCCGATCCCGAGGCATCGCGCAAGGTCGGCGAAGTGATGAAGGGCGCGCGCCGCGCCTACAAGCAGATGGTGCCCGGCGGACTGCCGAAAGAGGGCAAGTTGACCTTTGCCAAGACCATCGCCGAGGCGGTTGCCGATGCCGATTTCATCCAGGAAAGCGTGCCCGAGCGGCTCGACCTGAAACACCGCGTGCTGGCCGAGATCGATACCCATGCGCCGGCCAACGCCATTGTCGGCTCCTCGACCTCGGGCATCAAGCCGACCGACATGCAGGTGGCGATGAAGAAGCACCCGGAGCGGCTGGTCGTCGGGCATCCGTTCAACCCCGTTTACCTCTTGCCGCTTGTCGAGATCGTCGGCGGCGAACAGACCTTCCCAGAGGCGATCGAGGTCGCCAAGGAAATGTATGCCTCGATCGGCATGAAGCCTGTCGTCATCCGCAAGGAGATCGAGGCCTTCGTCGGCGACCGCCTGCTCGAAGCGGCATGGCGCGAGGCGCTATGGCTGATCAAGGACGGCATCTGCACCGTCGAGGAACTCGACGACATTATGCGCTATGGCTTCGGCCTGCGCTGGGCGCAGATGGGCATGTTCCAGGTCTATCGCGTCGCCGGCGGCGAGGCCGGCATGCGCCACTTCATGGCGCAGTTCGGGCCGTGCCTGAAATGGCCATGGACCAAGCTGATGGACGTGCCGGAGTTCAACGACGAACTGGTCGACCTGATCGCCACGCAGTCGGACGGCCAGGCGCATGGGCTGTCGATCCGCGAGCTTGAAAAGATCCGCGACGACAATCTGGTCGCGATCATGGATGCGCTGTCGAAGCAGAACAAAGGCAAGGGCTGGGGTGCCGGTGCCTTGCACAAGGACTATACCAGGCAGCTGGCCAAGCTGGCAGCGAAGAAGCCGACAGCTTCCAAGGCGGCCGAAAAGGCCAAGGCGTTGAAGCCGGTGAAAAAAGCCGAGAAGCCGAAGAAAAAGACCGGCAAGAAGAAAGGCTGAGAGCATGGATTTCGGGCTGTCGGAGGAACAGAGGCTCATCGTCGAGACGACGAAGGCGTTCGTCGAGAACGAGCTTTACCCGCATGAGCGCGAGGTCGAGCGCACCGGCGTGCTGCGCCGCGAGCTGATCGAGGAAATCAAGGCCAAGGCGATCGAAGCCGGGCTCTATGCCGCCAACATGCCGGCCGATGTCGGCGGCGCGGGCCTGGATACCGTGACCTGGCTGCTGTACGAGAAGGAACTCGGCCGCGCGAATTATGCGCTGCACTGGACCTGCGTGGCGCGGCCCTCCAACATCCTCTTGGCCGGCACGCCCGAGCAGCGCGAGAAATATTTGTTCCCCTGCATCCGCGGCGAGAAATGGGACTGCCTGGCGATGACCGAGCCGGGCGCCGGCTCCGACCTGCGCGGCATGAAGGCGACGGCCGTGCAGGATGGCGACGACTGGGTGCTCAACGGCACCAAGCATTTTATCTCCCACGCCGACCTCGCCGACTTTGCCATCGTGTTCATGGCTTCCGGCGAAGAGGATTCGCCGCGCGGCAAGCGCAAGAAGATTACCGCTTTTTTTGTCGATAAGGGCACCAAAGGCTTCACCGTTCGTGATGGCTACCGCAACGTCTCGCATCGCGGCTACACCAACGCCATCCTCGAATTCGATGATTGCCGCTTGCCGGCTTCCCAGGTTCTGGGCGAGGTGCACAAAGGCTTCGACGTCGCCAATTCCTGGCTCGGCGCCACCCGGCTGCAGGTCGGCGCCACCTGTCTCGGCCGTGCCGAGCGGGCGCTCGGCCATGCGGTAGAATATGCCGCGCAGCGCCAGCAGTTCGGCCAGCAGATCGGCAAGTTCCAAGGCGTGTCGTTCAAACTTGCCGACATGGCGACCGAACTGAAGGCCGCCGACCTGATGGTGTTCGAAGCCGGCTGGAAGTACGATCAGGGCACCGTCACCGACCAGGACATGGCCATGGCCAAGCTGAAGGCCACCGAGATGCTCGCATACGTCGCCGACGAGGCGATTCAGATACATGGCGGCATGGGGCTGATGGACGACCTGCCGCTGGAGCGCATCTGGCGCGACGCCCGCGTGGAGCGAATATGGGAAGGCACTTCGGAGATTCAGCGACATATTATTTCGCGGGCGCTGCTGCGTCCGTTCGGAGCATAGCATATGCACAAGCTTGAACGTCTCCTGCGGCCGAAATCGATTGCCGTCTTCGGCGGCGCGCAGGCCGCAGCCGTCGTGGCGCAATCGATCAAGATGGGTTTTGCCGGCGAGATCTGGCCGGTCCATCCGAGCAAGGAAGAGGTCGCCGGCCGAAAGGCCTATCGCTCCGTCGCCGATCTTCCCGGCGCACCGGACGCCGCCTTTGTCGGCGTCAACCGACACTTGACGATCGAGGTGGTCAAGGCGCTGGCCGAGCGCGGCGCCGGCGGCGCCGTCTGCTTTGCCGCTGGCTTCCTCGAGACCGAGGCCTATGACGACGACGGCGAGCGACTGCAGGCCGAGCTGGTCGCGGCGGCGGGCTCGATGCCGATCATCGGGCCGAACTGCTACGGCCTGATCAACTATGCCGACGGCGCGTTGCTATGGCCCGATCAGCATGGCGGCATCCGATTGGCCGAGGGCGGCAAGGGAGTCGCCATCATCACCCAGTCATCCAACATCGCCATCAACATGACGATGCAGAAGCGCGGCCTGCCTATCGCCTTTCTGATGACCGCCGGCAACCAGGCGCAGACCGGCCTCTCCGAAATGGCGCTCGGCCTGATCGAGGACGAGCGGGTCACGTCGCTCGGCCTGCACATCGAGGCCTTCGATTCCGTAGCCGGCTTCGAGCGGCTGGCGGCGCGAGCACGCGAACTGAAAAAACCAATCATTGCCATGAAGGTCGGCCGTTCCGAACAGGCGCGGCAAGCCACTGTCTCGCACACTGCCTCGCTGGCTGGCTCGGACGCGGCTTCGGGCGCCTTTCTGAGGCGGCTCGGCATAGCGCGTGTCGATTCCATCCCCGCCTTCATCGAGGCGCTGAAGCTACTGCACATCACCGGACCTTTGCCCGGCTATAGGCTGTCCTCGATGAGCTGCTCGGGCGGCGAGGCCTCCGTCATGGCCGACAGCGCCGAAGGCCGCTGGGTCAATTTTCCTGTGCTCAGCAACACCCACCGCGCCCATGTCAAATCGACGCTTGGGCCGCTGGTCGCGGTCGCCAATCCGTTGGACTATCACACCTTCATCTGGAACAACGAGCCGGCGATGACCGCCACCTTCACCGCCATGGTGTCGGGTGGCTTCGACCTCAACATGCTGGTGCTCGACTTCCCGCGCCCCGACCGCTGCTCGGTCACCGACTGGTGGGCGACGCTGCGCGCCTTCGAGTCGGCGCTGAAGACCAACAAGGCGCACGGCGCGATCGTCTCCTCGTTGCCGGAGAACCTGCCGGAGGAATACACCGCCGAGCTGATGGCGCGCGGCATGGTGCCGTTGTTCGGCATTTCCGAAGCCATGGACGCCGCCGGGGCGGCAGCCTTCATCGGCTGGGCGTGGCACGAGCCGCAGGCGCAGCCGATCGACACGTCCGCCTCCGGCGCGCCTGGCGGTGATCACATCACTCCTGACGAGGCCGAGGCAAAATCGCGCCTCATCGAGGCCGGCCTGCCGGTGCCGAAAGGCGAGCGCGCCGCCAACGCGGTCGAGGCGGTGATCTCGTCGATGGCACTCGGCTTTCCGGTGGCGCTGAAGGCGCTGGGTGTCACCCACAAATCCGAGGTCGGTGCTGTCAGGCTCAATCTCAAAGACGCCGAGTCCGTCAGCACCGCGGCGCATGACCTCTTGCCGCTCGGCACCGGGCTCTATGTCGAGCGCATGGTGCGCGACGGTGTCGCCGAACTCATCGTCGGCTTCACCCGCGATCCGATGTTCGGCGCGGTGATGACCTTGGGCACCGGCGGCGTGCTGGTCGAGCTGCTGCGCGACAGCGTCACATTGATGCTGCCGGCGACGCGCGACGACATCGAGGCAGCGTTGCGCGGCCTCAAATTGTTCCCGTTGCTCGAAGGCTATCGCGGCCGGCCGAAGGCCGATGTCGCGGCCGCCATCGACGCCATCTCCGGCATTGCCGCCTTCGTGCAGCAGAATGCCGGCGAGATCGAGGAACTCGACATCAACCCGCTGATCGTCTGCACCGAAGGCAAGGGCGCCTGGATCGCCGACGCACTGCTGGTGCTGGGAGACAAGAAGAATGTCTGACGTCATTTCGACCCGCCGCGAAGGCACCATCCTCGAAGTCACGCTCGACCGGCCCAAGGCCAACGCCATCGACCTCAAGACCTCGCGGCTGATGGGCGAGACCTTCAAGGCGTTCCGCGACGATCCCAGCTTGCGTGTCGCCATCGTCAAGACCGCCGGCGACAAGTTCTTCTGCGCCGGCTGGGATCTGAAGGCCGCTGCTGGCGGCGACGCGGTCGACGGCGACTATGGCGTCGGCGGCTTTGCCGGGTTGCAGGAGTTGCGCGACCTCAACAAGCCGGTCATTGCCTGCGTCAACGGCATGGCGGTCGGCGGCGGCTTCGAGCTGGCGCTGTCCTGCGACCTCATCTACGCCTCCGACCATTCCTCCTTCGCGCTGCCCGAAATCCGAGCCGGCACGCTGGCCGACGCGGCAACGATCAAGCTGCCGAAGCGCATTCCCTACCATGTCGCCATGGACCTTTTGCTCACCGGCCGCTGGATGGACGTCGCCGAAGCGCATCGCTGGGGCCTGGTCAACGAGGTGCTGCCCAAGGAAAAGCTCGAGGACCGCGTCTGGGAGATCGCCCGGCTGCTCGCCGGCGGTCCGCCGCTGGTCTTCGCCGCGATCAAGGAAACGGCGCGCGTGGCCGAGGCGCTCACCTTCCAGGACGCGATGAACAAGGTGACGCGCCGCCAGCTGCCGACCGTCGATGCACTCTACGGCTCCGAGGACAATATGGAAGGCTTTCGAGCGTTTGCGGAAAAGCGAGAGCCTGTGTGGAAGGGGAAGTGAGGATTGTTGCGGAAATGACGGCGCTTACCCCCCTCTGTCCTGCCGGACATCTCCCCCTCAAGTGGGGAGATTGGCAGTTTCAGCGCAACAGCTCAACCTGCAACGCCAGAGATTGGCGAAAGCCGATGCGACATCCAATCTCCCCCCTTGAGGGGGAGATGTCCGGCAGGACAGAGGGGGGTGCCCGGGCTCCATGACCGACTACAAAACCCTCATCGACGCCGAGACCTGGGCCTTCATCGAGCGGACCAATTCCTACTATCCGCCCGATACGATCGACTACACGATCGCG
Source organism: Mesorhizobium sp. M0293 (assembly GCF_040321735.1). Classification (NCBI taxonomy): domain Bacteria; kingdom Pseudomonadati; phylum Pseudomonadota; class Alphaproteobacteria; order Hyphomicrobiales; family Phyllobacteriaceae; genus Mesorhizobium; species Mesorhizobium sp. M0293. The sequence goes on along the minus strand of NZ_JAMYSA010000121.1, from coordinate 6,108 downwards.
CGGCAGCGCGAGATCTATGACCGCATGTGCCGCGAATTCTTTGCCGGCTATCCCGACGGCGTCGCGGTCGAAACCTCCGCCATTGCAGCGCCCACGCACATCCCGATCCGCATCTACCGAGGCGCAAGCCAACCAGCCGCGACGGTGCTGTATTTCCATGGCGGCGGCTTCATCCTCGGCGGGCTGGACAGCCATGACGATGTCTGCGCCGAACTCTGCGCCCGCACCACCTATGAGGTGGTCTCGGTCGACTATCGGCTGGCGCCGGAGCACCTGCACCCAGCCGCCTTCGACGACGTGATGAGCGCCTTCGAATGGGCTGCTGCTACACGCAACCACCCAATTCTGCTTTGCGGCGACAGCGCCGGCGGCAATCTTGCCGCTGCCGTCAGCCATGCGGCACGCGGCCACGCGAAAAGGCCGATCGGCCAGGTGCTGATCTATCCCGGTCTTGGCGGCGACCGATCGAAGGGATCATATCTCAGGCATGCCGAAGCGCCGATGCTGACCACGCGCGATCTCGAATTCTACAAGAACATTCGCACCGGCGGGCGAGACGGCACCGGCGACATCACACAGTCGCCGCTTGCCGACGCCGATTTCGCCAACCTGCCGCCGACCGTGCTTATCACCGCGCAATGCGACCCCTTGTCGTCCGACGGCGAAGCCTATCGCGACCGCATCGTCGCGGCTGGCGGACGGGCATATTGGTTCGAGGAAAAAGGGCTGGTGCACGGCTATCTCAGGGCCCGGCACACGGTCGGCCGCGCCCGCGCCAGCTTCACTCGCATCGTTGACGCAGTTGCCGCCCTTGGACAGGGTGCCTGGCACTGGTGAGCGGTCTTTTCGCCTCGCGGCCTGAACCTTATTGCACCGAGGCAGCCGCCGACCGGCCGGCGCTGCGGCCCGAAAAGATGCAGCCGCCCAGGAAGGTGCCCTCAAGCGCCGCATAGCCATGCACGCCGCCGCCGCCGAAACCGGCGGCTTCGCCGACGGCGTAGAGCCCGGCGACCGGCTGGCCATCGGCACCCAGCACGCGGCTGTCGAGATCGGTCTGCAGGCCGCCCAGCGTCTTGCGGGTCAGGATGTTGAGGCGCACCGCGATCAGCGGGCCGTTCGCCGGATCGAGCATCTTGTGCGGCTTGGCCGTGCGGATCAGCCTGTCGCCGAGATAGGCGCGAGCACCGCGCAAAGCGGTGAGTTGCATGTCCTTGGAGAACGGGTTGTCGAGCTGCCGGTCGCGAGCGCGAATTTCGCGCTCCACCTGGGCCAACTCAAGCAGTGGATCACCGCCGGCCAGCGCGTTCATGCGCGCGACCAGCGTCGGCAGGTCCGCCTCGACGATGAAATCCTCGCCCTTCTCCATAAACGCTTTCACCGGGCCGGGAATGCCTGATGTGGCGCGGCCGAGTACCTGGCGCCAGCTCTTGCCGGTCAAATCGGGGTTCTGTTCGGAGCCCGACAGCGCGAACTCCTTCTGGATGATTTTCCTGGTCAGGATGAACCAGGAATAATCGAAGCCGGTACTCATGATGTGGGAGAGCGTGCCCAGCGTGTCGAAGCCGGGATAGAGCGGCACCGGCAGGCGCTTGCCGCGCGCGTCGAGCCACAATGATGATGGGCCGGGCAGGATGCGGATGGCATGATCGGTCCAGATCGGCGCCCAGTTCTTGATGCCCTCGACATAGTGCCACATGCGGTCGCGGTTGATGATCGAGCCGCCGGCCTGTTCAGTGATTGCCAGCATGCGGCCGTCGACGTGATCGGGCACGCCGGTGATCATGCGCCTGGGTGCCGCGCCGAGCCGCTGCGGCCAGTTTTCGCGGACAAGCTGATGGTTGGCGCCAATGCCGCCGGAGGCTACGATCACCGCCTGCGCATGAAGCTCGAAATCGCCGGCAATGTCGCGCGAGCTCTTGTGGCCGCGCTCGACAGTGCTCGGCTGCAGGATATCGCCGCGCACGCCGTCGACGGTGGCACCCGTTCGGGTCAACTCGTTGACGCGGTGGCGGAATTTGAAGCTGATCAGCCCTTGCTTCTGGGCTTCGAGAACGCGCAGGACAAATGGTTCGAGCACGCCGGGGCCGGTGCCCCAGGTGATGTGGAAGCGTGGCACCGAATTGCCGTGGCCGATGGCATTGCCGCCGCCGCGCTCGGCCCAGCCGACGACGGGGAAGAATTTCAGGCCGCGCTGCATCAGCCAGGAGCGTTTCTCGCCGGCGGCGAAGCCGACATAGGCTTGCGCCCATTTGCGCGGCCAGAAATCCTCCGGCCGATCGAAAGCGGCGGTGCCCAGCCAGTCCTCGAGCGCCAGATCATGCGAATCGCGGATGCGCATGCGCCGCTGCTCCGGCGAATCGACGAGGAAAAGGCCGCCGAACGACCAGAATGCCTGGCCACCGAGTGACTGCTCCGGCTCCTGGTCGACGATGATGATTTTCTTTCCGGCCTGGGCAAGCTCGGCGGCAGCAACCAGCCCGGCAAGGCCGGCGCCGACAATGATCACATCCGCATCATCAGACATTTTCCCCTCCCCATTAGCCGGCTAACGCAATTCCAGGAAAAGTGTGAAGCGGTTTTCCCGGGAAAAGCGCGAGGCGCTTTCCCTAGGGAATCGCGTCGAAACAAGCGTTAGATGGTTTCCCAGCTATCCTTGCCGCCGGCGCGGAAGATGGCGTCGATGACTTTCTGGTTGAGCACGGATTCCTCCAGCGTGAAGACCCGCTCCTTGCCGCCCTGTGCCGCACGCGCGAAGGTCTCGACCTCCAGCCGGTACTGCTGGGTGCCGGGAAAGCGGAATACCTGCGCTTCGGTGTGGTTCTGGTTGTGCAGTTCGACGCGGTGATGGTCGTAGAGCCCGGCGTTGAAGGGCGAGAACACTTCGATGAAACCCTTCTCGCCATGGAACACCATGACCTGGCGCGCCGCCATCTGCGTCGAGAGGTAAAAGGACAGTTCGAAATCACCGAAATCGGCGCGGATCGAGGAATAGATGTCGGTGCCGAATTTCTCGTCGCGTTCGATTGTCGCCTGCACGCGCAGCGGCTCCTTGCCAGTCGAAAAGCGCGTCGACACAGTCGGATAGACGCCGATGTCGGGCAGCGCGCCGCCGCCGAGATCGAGCTTGTTGCGCATGTTGTTGGGGTCGACATTGTAGTAGGAGAAGGCACCCTGCACATGGCGCAGCCGGCCGATGGCGCCGCTGGCGATCAGGTCGCGCACCTTGATCCATTGCGGGTGGTAGATGACCATGAAGGCTTCGCAGACCAGCACCTTCTTCTGGTCGCGCAGCTTGATCAGCGGGAGAATGTCCTTGGCGTCGAGCGCCAGCGGCTTTTCGACCAGCACATGCTTGCCGGCTTCGATGGCCTTGGCCGTCCACTCGACATGCTGCGAGGTCGGCAGCGGGATGTAGACGCCGTCGATTTCGTTGGAGGCGAGCAGGTCCTCATAGGAGCCGAAGGCATGGCGGGCGCCAAAGCGCTCGGCCAGCGCCTTGGCCTTCGACAGGTCACGGCTGGCGATCGCCGACAGCACGCCGTTCTCCGCCTCGACCATTGCCGGCAACAAATGCTCGCGGCCGATCTTGGCCGTGGACAACACACCCCATCGGAACATCAGGCTTCTCCATCACGATTACAGGTGACGAGGTTTGCCCGAAATCGCCGGAAAAGCCAATTGGAGACTGTCCATCAAAGCGCGCCTTCGTCATCCTCGGGCTTGACTGCGAGACGGGGTGGGGGTGCGCACTACGAGACCCCCACCCCGCTCCGCAAAAGCCGCCTTGCGGCATTTGCTGCGCGACCCTCCCCACAAGAGGGAGGGTGAGCGCGCTTTACCCGCTCACCTTGAAGAAATCGACGAAGGCGCGCAGCGCCGGCCGCATCTGGCGGCGGCTGGGGTAGTAGACGAAGAACCCGTCGAAGGGCGGGCACCAGTCCTCCAGCACGCGTACCAGCCTGCCGTCGGCAAGCGCCTCGCTGACATAGCCTTCGAACACGAAGGTCAGGCCGGCGCCGTTGATCGCGGCTTCGACATTCAGGCGATCCTCGCCGACGATCAGCGGACCCTCAACTGATATCTCAAGCTCCTCGCCGTCCTTTTCGAACTCCCAGCGGTAGAGCACGCCGCTCGAGAAGCGGAAGCGGACGCAGCGATGTGCCGCCAGGTCGCGCGGATGCAGCGGGCGCGGCATTGTCTCGAAATAAGAAGGCGCGGCAACCACGGCGCCACGGATCGATGGCCCGATCCGCACCGCGATCATGTCGCGTTGCAGGCTTTCGCCGAGCCTGACCCCGGCATCGAAGCCGCCTTCGACCACATCGGTGAAGCGATCCTCGACGACGATCTCCAGCACGATATCGGGAAAGGCCTGGGCAAAGGCGCCTAGCCGCGGCGCCAATGTGAGCTGTGCGGCGGTGCGCGGCACGGTGAGTCTGAGATTCCCGGCCGGCCGGTCGCGCGCCTCGATCGCCGTCTCCAGCGCCAGGTCGATCTCTGACAGCGCCGGCCGCAGTCGCTCCAGCAATTGCGCGCCCTCTTCGGTCGGCGCAACGCTGCGCGTGCTGCGCGACAGAAGGCGAACGCCAAGCCGTGCTTCGAGGCTGGACACCGCATGGCTGACCGCCGATGGCGCGATGGCGAGTTCCCTGGCCGCGCCGCGAAAGCTGCCGCATTGGGCGACGGTCGCCAGAACCGCGAGTTGTGAAAGATGGGCTCGATTCATTGATCTATCTTTTAGAACAGGCCGTGCGGATGAACGACGACTATCGAACATAGGGCAAGGCGCTATTTTTGTCGCATCACAACAAGGAGACGCGTGATGCAAACCCGCAAGCTTGGAACTGAATTGAATGTCTACCCCGTCGGCCTCGGCTGCATGGGCATGAGCTTCGCCTACGGCGGCCAGCGGAAGCCGACGCGATCGCCACCCTGCACCGCGCCGTCGAGATCGGCGTCAACTTCTTCGACACGGCGGAAGTCTATGGTCCCTACGAGAACGAGATCCTGCTCGGCAAGGCGCTGAAACCGGTGCGCGACAAGGTGACCATCGCGACAAAATTCGGCTTCAAGATTTTGGAAGAAGGCACAGGCATGGACCGCATGGCCGGTGTCGACAGCCGTCCCGAGCACGTCAAGGCCGTTGCCGAGGCCTCGCTGAAGCGACTGGGCACCGATGTCATCGACCTTTACTACCAGCATCGCGTCGACCCCAACGTGCCGATCGAGGATACGGTCGGCGCTATGGCCGAACTGGTGCGCGAAGGCAAGGTACGCGCGCTCGGCCTGTCGGAGGCGAGTGCCGCGACCATCCGCCGGGCGCATGCCGTGCATCCGATCGCTGCTGTGCAGAGCGAATACTCACTGTGGAGCCGCGACCCGGAAGACGAGGTGTTCGCCGTCTGCCGCGAACTCGGCATCGGCTTCGTCCCGTACAGCCCGCTCGGCCGTGGCTTGCTGACCGGCACGATCGCCAAGCCTGAGGCACTGAGCGACGACGACTGGCGCCGTGGCCTGCCGCGTTTCCAGGCTGACGCGATGGCGGCCAACGCCGCCGTCATCGCCACGCTGGAAAAGATGGCGGCTGAAAAGGGCGTGACCACGGCACAGCTGGCGCTGGCCTGGGTGCTGCACCAGGGCGATTTCATCGTGCCGATCCCCGGCGCGCGAAAAATCCATCATCTGGAGCAGAACACGGCTGCGGCCAGGATTGAGCTGAGCGCTGCCGAGGTGCAGGCCATCGGTGACGCGCTGTCGCCCGACAAGGTTGTTGGCAAGCGCTATACGGAGGAGTTGCTGGCGCTGGTGAATGGGTGAGTCAGGTCACCGTTGGAGGGGGCGCTTCGGCGTCCCTTTTGCGTGGCGCGGGTGTAGAAGATTGTGAGACCCTGGCGCGAGGCACCCCCCTCTGGCCTGCCGGCCATCTCCCCCGCAAGGAGGGAGATTGGCAGCTCCACTGCCGGCACCTCTCCTTCGATGTTGGTGATTGGCGAAGCCGGCGTGACATCCGATCTCCCCCCTTGCGCAGGACTGTCCGGGGAAAGTTATTCATATATGAAGGCCATCTGATTGAGGGAGGATCGGTCTCTTGGTCGGCTCGGATTGACC
>NZ_JAMYSA010000120.1:0-16813 GCF_040321735.1 Mesorhizobium sp. M0293 | reverse complement strand
GACCGAGGTCAGCAGCATGACGAAGCCCGCGGCAATGAGGGTCATCGGCTGCAGCCTGTTGCTGCAGCGGCGCTGATTGCCCCGCTTTGCCACCTTCTGGGCCCTTTGCGTGGCCTTCTCATCCTTGCGCTTGACGATGAGCCTTGCCCGCAAGGGCGGCCCGTCTTGACCCTTGCGACGCCGTGAATGCTCCACGAGCACGTTCATCTCGCAAACCTCATCAGGCTGCATGGGCTCATAGATGGCGTTCCAGTCGACCCGTTGCCCGTCGGGCGTGGTCAGCCGAACACTGGTCCAGCCCGTGCGCACGATGAAGTCGGCACCCGCCGACACCACCTTTTCAAGGGACGGGGCGCGGGCGTAGGCGCGATCGCCAACAACAATGTCGCCTTGGCGCAGCGGAGCACGCAAGAAGCTTTCACCACCGCGCGCGTCGCTGATCTCCAGATGCGTGAAGCGCGCGAGCGCGGGTTCGTAGGTGGCATGCAGCCGCCAGTCCGTGCCGGCACTGCCGGGGTGCGAGATCGAACTGCCATCGACAACGCGCAGCCGGCGCCCCGTCGGCGCGGCGCTTTTGGCGCAAGCGTTTTGGAGCAAGGCGCCCGCAATGTCGCCGAGCCAATCGGCGGCGGCGCGCAAGCGCTTCAAAAGAGCAACGTCGGAAAGGCTCGCAATCTCGTTCACCCCGGCCCAGGCGGCAGCCGTGCGCAGGCTCATCCCACCGGGGCCATAGGCCAACGCCAAGCGCAGTAATGTCGCTGCGTCCGCAACATTGCGACGACGCACCAGCGCTCCCGTCGCCCGCGCCGTCGCATCAAGGTCAAGCGATTGCGACAGCCTCGATATCAGAGCCTGCCAGTCGGTTTCGATCGAATCATTCGTTCGCATCTGGCCCAGGAATCACATCTCGATTCCACCAGTCCACACCTAAGTTAGCGCCTATGGGGCAGCACCCCCCTCTGCCCTGCCGGGCATCTCCCCCGCAGGTGGGGAGATCGGACGCTTCACCGGCCGCGCCCGCCACAAAAAATACCCCTCAAAGCCCATCCAGCGGAAACTTCAAATACCGCCGGCCATTCGCCTCGGGCTCCGGCAGCCGTCCGCCATTCATGTTGACCTGCAGCGCATGCAGGATCAGCCGCGGCATCGGCAACGTCCTGTCACGAGCCTCTCGCAAGGCGACGAAATCGGCCTCGCTGCGCGCGGCGGCAAGATGGATGTTGGTCGCCTTCTGTGTGGTGACCGTGCTTTCCCATAAGGGCTCGCGGCCGCCGGCCTGATAATCATGGCCGACGAAGACGCGCGTCTCGTCCGGTAGTGCCAGGATGTCCTGGATCGAGCGCCAGAGCCGCGCGGCACTACCGCCGGGAAAATCCGTCCTCGCCGTGCCGCTGTCGGGCATGAACAGCGTATCGTGGACGAAAGCGGCATCGCCGACCACATAGGTGATCGAGGCCAACGTGTGCCCGGGCGAGAACAGCACCTTGACCGGAAGCGTGCCGACCTGGAAGGTTTCGCCTTCCGCAAAAAGCCTGTCCCACTGCGAACCGTCGGCGGGAAAATCCGGCCAGTTGTAGATCGCCTTCCACAGTTTCTGGACGCCGACGACCCTGTCGCCGATCGCCGTCGGTGCGCCGGTCTTCTCTCTCAGATAATGCGCCGCCGAGAAATGGTCGGCATGCGGATGGGTGTCGAGAATCCATTCGACGCTCAGCCCCTGCTCGCCGACGAAGTCGAGCAGGACATCGGCGTTCGTTGTTGCCGTGGCGCCGGATCTCTCGTCGAAATCGAGGATCGGATCGATGATGGCGCATCGCTTCGTCGCCTGGTCGGCGACGACATACTGAATGGCCCCGGTCGGCTTGTCGTAGAAGCCGCTGACCTGTGGCCTGGCCAAAGCTACGTCCAATTTCGGCTTCCCCAACCCTTGGTCCAACCCTCGGCTCGCAGGAATGATTTTCTCTGGCTGCACCCGAGAAGAGCATGGTTGTCCGCTCGGGTGGTCCAGTCAAGGTTCATTTCGCTCGCAGCGGCGAGAAAGCCAAAAACTGTTCCGAAGCGATCAGGCGGATGGCTGCTTGGTCTTCCTGAGATAGGGCAGGATGGTCTCATAAGCGCCGAAACGCTTGATCGCATCCTCGTTGGAAACGGCGGCGGTGATGATGACGTCCTCGCCCTGCTTCCAGTTCGCCGGCGTCGCCACCTGGTGTTTGGCGGTCAGCTGCATGGAATCGACCGCGCGCAGGATCTCGTCGAAGTTGCGGCCCGTGGTCATCGGGTAAGTCAGCACCAGCTTAATCTTCTTGTCCGGCCCGATGACGTAGACCGAGCGCACTGTGGCGTTGTCGGCCGGCGTGCGGCCTTCCGACGTTTCACCGGCACCGGCGGGCAGCATGTCATAGAGCTTGGCGACCTTGAGGTCTTTGTCGCCGATCAGGGGATAGTGCACCGTTTGGCCAGTCGCCGTCTTGATGTCGGCCTGCCACTTGTCATGGCTCGCGACCGGATCGACCGAAATGCCGATGATCTTGACGTTGCGCTTCTTGAACTCACCCTCCAGCCCAGCCATCGTGCCAAGCTCGGTCGTGCAGACCGGCGTGAAATTCTTCGGGTGGCTGAACAGGATCGCCCAGCCGTCGCCGATCCATTCATGGAAGTTGATCGTCCCTTGCGTGGTCTCGGCGGTGAAATCCGGCGCGATATCGTTGATACGAAGGCTCATGGCACATCTCCCCTGTAAACAGATTCCGCCAGAAGCAAGAGGCGGCAAACCATGGCCGCCATCACATGTCCACGCTCCGGCAATCGCCGCATATTAGCGCAAAAATTGCGGCCGCGAGATAATATCAAACTCTTGTCGGCGGCAGAGCGAGAATTTTCATGCTGCCGGGGGCACCGCCAGCGGATGAGAGCTTTGGTTTGAACTCGAAGTGCGCGCTGCCTCAGGTCTTGTTGACCGCCAGGGTCGCCGTCAGGTCTTCCATGCGCTGTGCCAGCGCGCCAAGCGCGTTGGTCAGCACGCTGTCGTTCTTGTCGGCCTTGGTCAGCGCATCGTCGCGCGTCTTGCGCAAGGTCAGCACTTCGGTTTCCATGCCCTTGACGCGTTTCTGCAGCTCCGAAAGCTCGTCCATCACCATGATGCCGGCCATCACCGTCAGCCGCTGGTCGCCGATCTCGCCAAAGGAGTCCTTCAGATGCGAGACATAGCGGTCGAAACGTTCGGCAAGGTCGATCAGATGCTCTTCCTGGCCCTCGTCGCAGGCCATCCGATACTGTTTGCCGTCGATGGAAACGGTGACTTGAGCCATGAGCCTACCTGTCCAGCCCCCTACCTGTCCAACACAGCGCGGATGGTTTCCATGGCGGTCACCAGCCGTCGCGACACTTCCTTGTTGGCGTCTTCCAGCCGTTCGGCGCGTGCTTCGGAATTGTCGAGTTCCTGCGCCAGCCGGGAGCGATCGGCATTCATCCGCTGCACTTCGGCCTCGGCTTCCGAGTAATCGCGTTCATGCTCGAGCTTGGCCGCGACGGCGTTTTCCAGCCCCTCGATGGCCTTGCCCAGCCTGGCTATAACTTCCTTGAGTGTGGCTTCCCCGGTCATGGCCTTCGTCCTGTGCCCTGCCCATCACCGAATCGTTCGCGTTCAGAACGCGTTATCTCCGAAACATTAGGCACCGGGTGAAGGCAACGTCAACAAAGCTCTCGCGACTGTCCCCTGCTAACGCTAATGTAGACCCGCCGCCGGCATCACAAGACCGGCAAATGTGCACCCGATTTGTTGACTAAAAGCGCGCGCCTGCTATGTGTCGCGCACCCTTTTCAAGGGCTCTCCCAAGCCCCCAAACCCCCACTTCTGGAGGAACCATGACGTCGCGTGAACAACATGACCGGATGGCCAATGCGATCCGCTTTCTCTCCATGGACGCCGTCGAGAAGGCAAATTCCGGCCATCCCGGCCTGCCCATGGGCTGCGCCGACATCGCCACGGTGCTGTTCACGCGCTTCCTGAAATATGATTCCAAGGCCCCGCACTGGGCCGACCGCGACCGTTTCATCCTGTCGGCCGGCCATGGCTCGATGCTGCTCTATTCGCTGCTGCATTTGACCGGCTACGAAGACATGACCATCGACCAGATCAAGCACTTCCGCCAGTTGGGCTCGAAGACCGCCGGACACCCCGAATACGGCCATGCCACCGGCATCGAGACGACGACCGGCCCGCTCGGCCAGGGCCTGGCCAATTCGGTCGGCTTCGCGCTCGGCGAACGCATCATGAACGCCGCATTCGGCAATGACCTCGTCGATCACTACACCTATGTGCTCGCTGGCGACGGCTGCCTGATGGAAGGTGTTTCCCAGGAAGCCATCGCGCTTGCCGGCCACCTCAAGCTCAACAAGCTGATCGTCTTCTGGGACAACAACAACATCTCAATCGACGGTCCGGTGTCGCTGTCCGACACTACGGATCAGGTCGCCCGCTTCCAGGCCTCCGGCTGGAACGCCAGCCATATTGACGGCACCGATCCGGAAGCCATCGCCTATGCCATCGAAGCCGCCCGTCATTCCGACAAGCCGACGATGATCGCTTGCAAGACGACCATTGGCTTCGGCGCGCCGACCAAGGCCGGCACCAACAAGGCGCACGGTTCGCCGCTCGGTGCCGACGAGATCGCCGGCGCACGGAAGTTCTTCAACTGGGATTCGCCGCCCTTCGAGATTCCGGCTGACATCCTCGACGCCTGGCGCTCCGCCGGCAGAGCCGGCGTCAAGGCGCGCACAGACTGGGAAGGCCGCCTGGCCAAGGCCGACGCAAAGCTGAAGGCCGAGTTCGAGCGCCGCATCGATGGCAAGCTGCCGTCTAATTTCGACGCCGTCATTGCCGACTACAAGAAGAAGCTCTCTACCGACAAGCCGAAGGTCGCCACCCGCAAATCGTCCGAGATGGCGCTGGAGGTCATCAACGGCGCCGTGCCCGAGACCATCGGCGGTTCGGCCGACCTGACCGGCTCCAACAACACCAAGACCAGCCAGACCAAGAACATCACATCAGACGACTACGGCCAGCGCTATGTCCACTACGGCATCCGTGAGCACGGCATGGCCGCCGCTATCAACGGCCTGACGCTGCATGGCGGTCTCATCGCCTATGGCGGCACCTTCCTGTGCTTCTCCGACTATGCCCGTCCGTCGATGCGGCTTTCCTCGCTGATGGGCATCCGCTCGATCTTCGTCATGACCCATGATTCAATCGGTCTGGGCGAAGACGGTCCGACCCACCAGCCGGTCGAACATCTGGCCGCATTGCGCGCTATCCCCAACCACAATGTCTTCCGTCCGGCCGATGCGGTCGAGGCCGCCGAATGCTGGCAGTTGGCGATCGAGTCGGAAAAGACGCCGTCGACCTTGGCGCTGACCCGCCAGAACCTGCCGACGGTCCGCACCGAATTCGTCGCCGATAATCTCAGCGGCCGGGGAGCCTACGAACTGGCCGCAGCCAATGGCGAGGCGGCGGTGACTATTTTTGCCACCGGCTCCGAAGTCGAGATCGCGCTCGGCGCCCGCGACCTGCTGGAAAAGCATGGCCACCCGACCCGCGTCGTCTCGGTTCCCTGCTTCGAACTGTTCGACAAGCAGGGCGACGACTACCGCAAGAAGACGATCGGCAACGCGCCGGTGAAAATGGCGATCGAAGCCGGCATCCGCCAGGGCTGGGATCATTTCATCGGTTCCGACGGCATCTTCGTCGGCATGACCGGCTTCGGCGCTTCGGGCACGATCGAGCAGCTCTATCCGCATTTCGGCATCACCGCCGAAGCCGCTGCCAAGGCAGCGGAAGCCCGCCTGCATACCAAGTAGGGCCTGTGCACGTCGCCCAAAAGCGTACCACGGTTTTGGGTAACGGCATGCACGAAACAAAAGGGGCCCGGCGAAACCGCGCAAAGCGATTTCGCCGCGCTGGCCCAACCTAATCGATTTAAATCCACGTCGCCGCGGCTGGATTCTTTCCGCTTCCGCCGCTATGAAACTGCGGACCCATCGTCTGCCCTCAGCTCCCAGGGAGAGAATAATGACCGTCAGAGTTGCCATCAACGGATTCGGCCGCATCGGCCGCAACATCCTGCGCGCCATCCATGAATCCGGCCGCAGGGACATCGACGTCGTCGCCGTCAACGACCTCGGCCCGGTCGAGACGAATGCGCACCTGTTGCGCTACGACAGCGTGCATGGCCGCTTCCCGCACGAAGTTTCGGTTTCCGGCGACCAGATCACCGTTGGCAAGGAGACGTTCAAGGTCACCGCCATCAAGGATCCGACGCAGCTGCCGTGGAAGGAACTCGGCATCGACATCGCGCTCGAATGCACCGGCATCTTCACCGCCCGCGACAAGGCGGCCGCGCATCTGACCGCCGGCGCCAAGCGCGTCATCGTCTCGGCCCCGGCCGAAGGCGCCGACCTCACAGTCGTCTACGGCATCAACCACGATCAGCTGACCAAGGACCACATCGTCATCTCGAATGCCTCGTGCACCACCAACTGCCTGGCGCCGCTTGCAGCCGTGCTGCACGAGACGGTCGGCATCGAAAAGGGCATGATGACGACGATCCATTCCTACACCGGCGACCAGCCGACGCTGGACACCATGCACAAGGATCTCTACCGCGGCCGCGCCGCCGCGCTGTCGCAGATCCCGACCTCGACCGGCGCCGCCAAGGCGATCGGCCTGGTGCTCCCCGATCTCAAGGGCAAGCTCGACGGCATCTCGATCCGCGTGCCGACCCCGAACGTCTCGGTCGTCGACTTCAAGTTCATCGCGAAGCGTTCGACCACGGTGCAGGAGATCAACGACGCGGTGATCGCCGCCTCCAACGGCAAGCTGAAGGGCATTCTCGGCGTCACCCATCACCCGAACGTGTCGATCGACTTCAACCATGATCCGCGTTCCTCGATCGTGGCGCTCGACCAGACCAAGGTGATGGACGGCAACTTCGTTTCGGTGCTGTCCTGGTACGACAATGAATGGGGGTTCTCCAACCGCATGGGCGACACCGCGGTCGCTTTCGGCAAGACCATCGCCTGATCGCAGAGCTCTCTTTTCGAGACCTGAAGCGCCCGGCTTTGTCCGGGCGTTTTTCATGAGGGCGGCCTGCGCCTTCCTGTGTCCTGAGTGCCAAAACGCCCAAAAATCAGCAGCATAGAGCAAAAAACCACCCCGCCGCCTTGCACTGGTCATGTCTTCGCCCCACTCTGCCGTGAAGCGAGGGAAAGAGGAATTCGAGGGGCAAATCACGGATGGAGCATGCGATCTATCTCGTCACGCTGGTCGGCACAGCGCTTGTCGTCGCCGCCGCCTTTTCGAGCCTGATCGCCTTCCGCTTCGGCGCCCCTCTTCTGCTCCTGTTTCTTTGCATTGGCCTGGCCACCGGCACCGACGGTCTCGGCATCGAGTTCGACAACGCCCGCATCGCCTATTTTGCCGGCTCACTGGCGCTCGCCGTCATCCTGTTCGATTCCGGGTTCGGCACGCCGCTCAACGCCTTGCGGCAGGCTGCAGGCCCGGCCCTGTCGCTGGCGACCTTCGGCGTGCTTGTCACGACCGGCCTGTTCGGCGCCGCCGCCCACTATCTGCTCGACCTCACCTGGCTGGAATCCTTCCTGCTCGGCGCCGCCGTCGCCTCCACCGATGCAGCGGCCGTGTTCTTCCTGTTGCGCGCCGGCGAGATCAATCTGCGCGAACGCGTGCGCTCGACGCTTGAGGTGGAATCCGGAACCAACGACCCGATCGCCATCTTCCTGACCATCACCCTGGTCGAGATCATCGCCGCCCACGCCAACCCCGAGACCAATGTCCTGGTCACCAGCCTGTTCCTCGGCTTCCTGCTCAACATGGGCCTCGGCGCCGTCGTCGGCGTGCTTGGCGGCCTCGCCATCGTGCGTCTCGTCGACCGGCTCAACCTCGATCACGGCCTGCTGCCGATCTTCGTGCTGACCTTGTCGCTGATGGTGTTTGCCGCTGCCGGCGCCATTGGCGGCTCAGGCTTCCTGGCGGTCTATATCGCCGGCCTCATCGCCGGCAATTCCGACATCCGCGCCGTCACCATCCTCAAGCGCTTCCAGGACGGCATGTCGTGGCTGGCGCAGATCATCATGTTCCTCATCCTCGGCCTGTTCGCGACGCCATCGCAGTTTCCGGCGATCATGGTGCCGGCGGTGCTGCTCGGCCTGTTCCTGATGTTCGTGGCACGGCCGATTGCGGTCTGGCTGTGCCTGATCCCGTTCCGTCTGCCGCGCCCCGAAGTCGCCTTCGTCTCCTGGGTCGGCCTGCGCGGTGCGGTGTCGATCCTGCTCGCCATCACCCCGCTGCTCGGCGGCCTGGAAAACGGCCGCGTCATCTTCAACACCGCCTTCATCATCGTGCTGGTGTCGCTGGTCATCCAGGGCTGGACGGTCGGACCGCTGGCCCGCCGCCTCGGTCTGATCGTCCCGGCCCGCCTTGGCCCGCTGGACAAGGTCGAGCTGGAACTGCCGGGCTCAGCCCACCACGAGCTTCTTGCCTATCGCGTCGCCCCCGGCAGCCCGGTGGCGCGCGGCGAGCGCATACCGCGCTGGGCACGGCCTTCGCTGGTGCTGCGTGACGGCCGCTCGATGCGCTTTCAAGACATGGGCCGGCTCGCCGCCGGCGACCAGGTCTACATCTTCGTGCCGGACCGCTATCCGCGCCTGCTCGACAAGCTCTTCGCCAGCCGCGCCGTGGTCGATCCCGAGGACGCCGATTTCTTCGGTGCCTTCGCCGTCGATCCGGCACGCTCCGCCGCCGAACTGGAAATAGCCTATGCGCCCGGGCTCACCGACGTGGAGCAGCAAATGACCGTCGGCGCGCTGGTCACGGCGCGGCTCGGCGGCCATGCCGAATATGCCGACCGGGTGCTGATCGGGCCGATCGAGCTGATCGTTCGCGACGTCGACGACAAGGGCAAGATCACAGGCCTTGGCCTTTCCTTCGAACCGACCGCGCCGGTGGCCCGGGTGCCGGTTTTCCTCAGCGCCGGCGAAATCGCCGACCGTCTCTCCACCTTCATCCGCAACTGGCGCAAGCCGACCCAGACGAAGATGACCGAGGTGCGAGCAGACGAGAAACCGACGCCGGATCCCGCGCCGGAAAAGACAGCGACCGAACACTGACAACTTCGATTGTGAGCGCTGCCCTTAATCCGCCCACGGCACAAAATCGTCCCGGCTTCGAAAATTCGTTTCGAAGCCGGGCTCAAGCCTTGCATCATCATCGATGCGAGGTATGGTCCCGGCGATTTTCCACGGAAAGGAACCCGCATGGCCGTCTTCAAGACACTCGACGATATCGGCAACATCAGCGGCAAGCGTGTGCTGGTGCGCGTCGACCTCAACGTGCCCGTCACTGAGGGCAAGGTCACCGACGCCACCCGCATCGAACGCATCGCGCCGACCATCGCGGAACTGTCCGGCAAGGGCGCCAAGGTCATCCTGCTTGCGCATTTCGGCCGGCCCAAGGATGGCCCCTCGCCCGAATTCTCGCTGGAGCCTATAGCCAGGGCAACGGCTGACGTGCTCGGCCGCCCCGTCGGCTTCGCCAGTGACTGCGTCGGCGACACCGCGGCAAGCGCCGTCGCCGCCATGAACAAGGGCGATGTGCTGCTGCTTGAAAACACCCGCTTCTACAAGGCCGAGGAAAAGAACGATCCGGCCTTCACCGAAAAGCTTGCCGCCAATGGCGACATCTTCGTCAACGACGCCTTTTCCGCCGCGCACCGCGCCCATTCGTCGACCGAGGGGCTGGCGCATCTGCTGCCGGCCTTTGCCGGCCGCACCATGCAGGCCGAACTCGAAGCGCTGGAGAAGGGTCTGGGCAATCCTGTCCGTCCGGTTGTCGCCATCGTCGGCGGCGCCAAGGTCTCGACCAAGATCGACCTGCTGATGAACCTGGTGAAGAAGGTCGACGCACTGGTCATCGGTGGCGGCATGGCCAACACCTTCCTTGCAGCGCGCGGCACCGATGTTGGCAAATCGCTGTGCGAGCATGATCTCGCCACGACCGCCAAGCAGATCATGATCGAGGCCGCCGAGGCCGGCTGCGCCATCATCCTGCCGGTCGACGGCGTCGTCGCCAAGGAATTCAAGGCGGGCGCTGCCTGCGAGACCGTCGCCATCTCGGATGTGCCGGCAGACGGCATGATCCTCGATGTCGGCGCCAAAACCGTGACGACCATCGGCGAATGGATCGACCGCGCCGCGACACTGGTATGGAACGGCCCGCTCGGCGCCTTCGAGATCGCACCCTTCGACCATGCGACGGTGGCGGCGGCAAAGCACGCGGCTCAGCGCACCAGGGCCGGCAAGCTGGTCTCCGTTGCCGGCGGCGGCGATACGGTGGCGGCCCTCAACCATGCCGGTGTCGCCGACGACTTCACCTATGTCTCGACCGCCGGCGGCGCCTTCCTGGAATGGATGGAAGGCAAGCCGCTGCCCGGCGTCGATGTGCTGAAACGCTAAAACAATTTCAGGAAAAGGGTGAAACGGTTTTCCCGGGAAAAGCGCATAGCGCTTTCCCTTGGGAATTGCGGCTAAACCAAACAACCCGATCAACACTAGGAGAGCGAACAAGGGCGCCGGAAGCTTTCAATCGATTCGAGCTTTCCGATGCCATTCCTTTGGCGGTAGACTTCCGTTAAGCGCGGAACAACCGTTTCAGGAGAAGCAGAATGAGCGAACGTCTCGAAGACATTGCCGCCGCGATCGTCGCCGATGGCAAGGGCCTGCTGGCCGCCGACGAAAGTTCCGGCACCATCAAGAAGCGCTTCGACGTCATCGGCGTCGAATCGACCGCCGACAGCCGCCGCGACTACCGCGAGATGATGTTCCGCACCAGGGATGCGATGACCCGGTACATTTCCGGCGTCATCCTCTACGACGAGACGATCCGCCAGAAAGCCGCCGACGGCACGCCGCTGGTCGACATCATCAAGGCGGCCGGCGCCATACCCGGCATCAAGGTCGACGCCGGCGCCAAGCCTCTGGCCGGCTTTCCCGGCGACACCATCACCGAGGGCCTCGACGGCCTGCGCGAGCGCCTTGCCGACTACTACAAGCTCGGCGCGCGCTTCGCCAAATGGCGCGCGGTGATCGACATCGACATCGGCAGGGGCGTGCCCTCGGCCAATTCGATCGGTTCGAACACCCATGCACTCGCCCGCTATGCGGCCCTTTGCCAGGAGGCCGGCATCGTGCCGATCGTCGAGCCGGAAGTGCTGATGGACGGCGCACACGACATCGACACCTGCTACGACATCTCGAAGGCCACGCTGATCAAGCTCTACGACGAGCTCCATTCGGCGCGCGTCGTGCTCGAAGGCACCATCCTGAAGCCCAACATGGTGCTGGCGGGCAAGAAATCGGGCAAGGTGAGCAGCCCGGAAGAAGTCGCGGAAAAGACCATAAAGCTGTTTCGCCAGACCGTACCGGCAGCCGTGCCGGGCATCGCCTTCCTCTCCGGCGGCCAGGAGGACGAGGAAGCGACCGCCAACCTCAACGCCATCAACGCCATCGGCCCGCATCCGTGGAAGCTGACCTTCTCCTACGGCCGCGCGCTGCAGGCCGCGCCGCAGAAAGCCTGGAGCGGCAAGGCGTCGAACGTCGCCGCCGGCCAAGCCGCCTTCACCCATCGCGCCCATATGAACCACCTGGCGGCGCTTGGAAAATGGAAGGCGAGCCTGGAACAGGCCGCCTGATTGCAGTCCTTCCGTCTTCCTTCGAACCCGGGCCGATGCGCCCGGGTTTTTTGTTTGCGGCTTGGCCGGGCTTGGGACGGAGCCTCGTCGTCCTTATCTGCCAATCGGCGCTGGAGCATGATCCCGAAAAGTGGAATCCGGTTTTCTCTGACAAACGGAAACCGTTTGTCCAGAGATCATGCTCAAACAAACAGCCGGCGATGTCGGTTTGCGCCTGCCCCGAACGTCCTTGGGGATGACAGACAGGGAGAGTTTCATGCATCGCAACAAGGTCGTTTCGCGCGAAGACTGGTTCCAGGCGCACAAGGCGCATCTGGCGCGCGAGAAGGAACTGACACGGTTTCGCGAGCGGATCGCGGCTGAGCGGCGTGAACTGCCCTGGCTGAAGATCAGGAAGGACTATGTCTTCGAGACCGAGCAAGGGCCGAGGAAACTGGCCGACCTGTTTGCCAACAACAGCCAGCTGATCGTCTATCACTTCATGTTCGGGCCGGGTTGCAGCCATCATTGCCAGGGCTGCTCATTCCTTGCCGACCATATCGACGGCGCCAATCAGCACCTCAGGCATCACGACGTGTCGCTGGTCGTGGTTTCGCGCGCGCCGCTGGCGGAACTTCTGCCCTACAAGCAGCGCATGGGCTGGAAATTCGACTGGGTGTCATCCTATGCCTCGGATTTCAACTTCGACATGCAGGTTTCCTTCACCGACAGGCAGATCGCCGCCGGCGACACCACCTACAATTTCGAGACCCGTCCCCGAACATCGAAGGAGCTTCCCGGCACCAGTGTTTTCTACAGGGACGAGAACGGCGACACCTTCCTCACCTTCCTATCGCGCGCCCGCGGCGGCGAGGCGCTAATCGGCACGTATGATTATCTCGACATGACGCCGAAGGGCCGCAACGAAACCGGCCCCTATCACGGCCTGATGGACTGGGTGCGCTTGCACGACGAATATCAGGACAGACAGACAGCTCAGGCGAGTTGTTGCGATTGAAGATCGTTCACGTCAGCCCAAACATGCGCTAAGCCTGCCGCTGATCGTTTAACGGTATTGTCATGCGCCTCCCGGCCCTCCTCACCTGGCTCGCCTTCCCTGTCTATATCTGGCAGGGCCTCGGCGTGAGACGCCGCACCACGCGCATGCTGCCGGCTCAGGGGCCGGTCATGCACGATCTCGCCGGCACGGCACCGCCAATTTCGCTGCTGGTGCTGGGGGATTCCTCGGCCGCTTCGGTCGGCATCGGCAACTCCGAAAACGGGCTTGCCGCACAACTCGCCGTGCTGATTTGGCAGAGCACAGGCCGCGCCGTGCGCTGGCGCGCCGCCGGCTTCAATTCGGCGACGTCTGGCCAGATCCGCGACCATGTCCTGCCCAATCTGTCGGCCGATGCATGGACGCATATCGTGCTGGCCATCGGCACCAATGACACCAAGAATTTTCACTCGGTGCCGCGCTTCAAGAAGGAGTTCGGCGGCCTGCTCTACGCGCTGCGCGCCAAATGGCCGGAAGCGCGCGTGGTGTGGTCGCCGGTGCTGGAGTTCACGCGGGCGCCGGCCATGCCGCCGCTACTCGGAAAAATTCTTGAAATCCGCGCCAGCGAAATGAACCGGATGGGTGAACGCCTTTGCCTGGAGCGCGGCGCGGTGCCGGCGCCGCGCCTGCCAATCACAAATCCTGAGGCCGGCTTTGCCTCCGACGGCTTTCACGCCTCGGAAGCCGGCTACCGCGCCTGGGCCGAACATCTCGTCGGTCCGGTGCTGGCCATCTGAAGGGGTAGTAGCTGGCCTCGCCCGATGCGAGGCCTATGCCCAGTGCCCCAGCACGGCTGTTATGGAAATCGCCGCCATCGCCAGCAGCGCCAGCTTCCAGAAGTCGCTGCGCCGTTTCAGACCCGGCCAGCCGAGCGGCTTGATCAGCTGAATGACCATGATGCCAACAATGACGAGCGCGAGGAGTTTCGACATGCCGCCTTTGACCAGCAACGCGGCCGGCTGTCAAAGCACCTCGTTCGTTGCCTGAGAAAGAATGGGCGTCGCGATCCCGAACCGGAACGCGGCGCCCGCCCTTGACCGGAGAGCGGCCTATTTCAGCGGCTTGAGGCCGGCCTCGATCGAGGCGCGCTTCGGTTCGAGGAACGGCGGCAGGGCGAGGCTTTCACCCAGCTTTTCCAGCGGCTCGTCAGCGGTGAAGCCCGGCCCGTCGGTGGCGATCTCGAACAGGATGCCGTTCGGCTCGCGGAAATAGAGCGAGCGGAAGTAATAGCGCTCGACCTCGCCGCTCGACGGCAGCCGGAATTCGGCCAGCCGCGCCGTCCATTGATGCAGCGTCTCCTGGTCCGGCGCCCTGAAGGCGACATGGTGAACCGCACCCGCGCCTTGCCGTGCCGGCGCCAGTCCCGGCTGCACCAGAACATGCAATTCCGCCGCGGGCCCACCCTCTCCCATTTCGAAGACGTGAACCTGGCCCTCCGGCGACGCATACTCGCGTACCTTGCGCATGTTCATCACCCTGGTCACCACCGCCTCGGTGTTGGTGATATCAGGAACGCTGATGACGATCGGCCCGAGCCCGCGGATCTGGTGTTCGGCCGGCACCGGGCTCTGCGCCCAGGGATGGCTGTCGCCCTTGCCGCCGTCGCTGATGAGCCGCAGGCGCTGGCCCTCCGGGTCCTCGAAATCCAGACTGGGGTAGCCGCCGATGTCGGCGATCTCTCCTGTTACGATGCCTTCGTCTGCCAAGTGCTGCTTCCACCAGGCAAGGCTCTCATGGCTACGGACCCTGAGGCTGGTCCGCGCAATGCTGTGGGT
The DNA here is from genome assembly GCF_040321735.1 of Mesorhizobium sp. M0293. Lineage (NCBI taxonomy): Bacteria > Pseudomonadati > Pseudomonadota > Alphaproteobacteria > Hyphomicrobiales > Phyllobacteriaceae > Mesorhizobium > Mesorhizobium sp. M0293. Next base: position 2,243 of record NZ_JAMYSA010000120.1, on the reverse strand, counting down.
GCCGCGCCGCTCCCGTCCGACCGGCCAGTCGAAGAAGGTGAGATCGGTGCCCGGTGTGGCTTCGCCATCGGCATAGAAGAGATGGTAGGCCGAGGTGTCGTCCTGGTTTACGGTCTTCTTGACCAGCCGCAGACCCAGCACCTTCGTGTAGAAGTGAACATTGCCCGGCGCATTGGCGGTGATGGCGGTCAGATGGTGGATACCTGTCAGTTGCAAGCTCATGGTCGTCTCCCTGTTTTGGGGAAGAATTTTCTCGCTTCATATCAGAACTGCGGCCACGTCGCTGAAGGCCTGCCTATCCGGACGGTCCGTCGCCGCAGGATGAACAATAGCGTCTCGATTTAATTGCCTCGGTGAACAATTGGATAGCTGTGGCCCTGCCGCGGGCAGAATGCGATGCAGCGAAAGCGATGCTTTCCTCGGGCGAGCGCGGCGGCCCGAACTATCATCGCATGCCCTGCCATCCTCCTGACAGACTGCTGTCAGGAGGGGTATGCGATAGTGTCTCCATCAGAAGAGAGGAGACCAGCCATGAACGGTTTTACCATTTTGCGCGGTATGCAGCACTATGTCGGCAAGATCCGCACGATGCGCAACGAGATCCGTACCCGGCGGCTCATGAACTCGCTGCCAGCGGACATTCGCAAGGATATCGGCTGGCCGGACATGTATGCCGACCGTGGCTTTCGCGGCAATTGAGACGAATTTTTCGACCCTGCGATTGGATGTGGGCGCTGAGACGCCCAGATAAGAAACCAAATAGCAGGTTTGGCGCGCGAGGGATGGAGCGAGCTTATGCCCGAACAGAAGACAATCGGCTTTCTTTTCATCGAAGGTTTTGCCGACTGGGAGTACGGGCTGCTGGCGGCTTCGGCGGTCGAATGGTTCGGCGCCCGCGCCGTATCGCTAGCACCTGACGGCAAGCCGGTGACCGGCATCAGCGGCTTCGGGCTGACGCCTGACCGTTCGGCCGAGGCGGATCAGAATACCGATCTCGATGCCATCGCCGTCATCGGCTCCGATCTGTGGTTCGGCAAGGCGCCCCCGGATGCGGCGGAACTGCTTACCGCCATTGCGTCGCGCGGCGGCGTGGTCGGCGGTATCTGCGCCGGCACGCTGGCACTGGCCCGTGCCGGCCTGTTCGAGAAAGCCAGGCACACCAGCAATGGCCGCGACTGGATCAACGGTCATGAGGCCGGCTATGCCGGCGACAGCAATTATCAGGATGTGCCGTATGCCGTGGCTGACGGCAAAATTGTTTCCGCGCCCGGTTCGGCGCCAGGTACCTTCGCGCTCGCCTTTCTCAACGCACTCTATCCAGAAAGAGGCAGCGACCTCGCCCAGATGCGAACGCTGTTCGCCAAGGAGTATGCTGAAGCCTCCTGACAGTATGCTGTCAGGAGGGACGTGCGATGGTGCGAGCCTCGGACACTGCGCATCGGCGGTCGAAAGGACGATCGATGAAGAGTTGGAACGGCAGATTGAACACACCTGGCATCAACGGCGCGCGCACGATGGCCGGCGCCGTCGAAGGTCAGCCGATGCTGCGTGCGTTGCGCACGCCGCTCGCCATCGAGCATGGCGCCGAAGTGACATGTCCGGTCACGATAGGCTATCATCTGCGCACGGTTGCCGAGGCCGCCAATGAGGATCTCGAGCGCGGCATGACGCTGAGCGACATCGCCCCCTTTCTGGCGCGTGCTTGATGCGTAGACGTCGACAACGAGTAAAACGAGTAAACTGTCCTTCGGCGCGAAATTCGTCGCCACGCAGCGCAAGCGCGAAGGGCTGAAGCCGTAATGCATGTCATCTGGAAGTGGATCCGGTCCCGGAGCCACGCCGTGCATGGGACCAACACTGGGGAGGCAAACGATGCGCCGCGCCGACAGGCTCTTTCAGATCGTGCAGCATCTGCGTGGTGGCCGTCTGGTCACCGCTCAGAAGCTCGGCACGTGGCTCGAGGTTTCCGAGCGAACCATCTACCGCGACATTGCCGACCTGCAGTCGACCGGTGTGCCGATCGACGGCGAGGCCGGCGTTGGCTACATGATGAGGGAGGGTTTCGACCTTCCGCCGCTGATGTTCACGCGTGACGAGATCGTCGCGCTGGTTGCCGGCGCCCGCATGGTGCGCGCCTTTGGCGGCGCTGCTATGGCGCGCGCCGCCGACGAGGCGCTGGTCAAGATCGGCGCCGTACTGCCCGAAGCCGAAAAGGACCGCATCGCCCGCACCGAGATCCACAC
>NZ_JAMYSA010000119.1:0-16818 GCF_040321735.1 Mesorhizobium sp. M0293 | reverse complement strand
CGCCATACCGGGCCGTGGCGGGGGCCGTTGTCACCACCTTGTGCCTGGTCTATCAGGGCCGGCTGCGGGGCGGGCCAAATATGTACCGACAACACCACGGCGGCCGCGCCGAGCGCGGCCGCCTTCAAATCGATTGTCCACGATCACCAATGCCGCGAAGGCACTTATTTCAACATCTCCGCATCCCTTGGCACGCCGGCATCGATCGGCTCGGCGGTCCTGCTCGAAACGGCCATGATCTTGCCGGCTGCCGACAAATTGGGGCGCACGAAGACCTGTGCGACACCGTTGACCCGGCTGTAAAGGTCGATGATGTCCTGGTTCATGAAGCGCACGCAGCCCGACGATGCATTCTTGCCGATGGAATCCCACTCCGGCGTGCCGTGCAGCCGGTACATCGTGTCCTTGCCGTCGCGGAAGAGATACAGCGCGCGGGCGCCGAGCGGGCTCTGCGGGCCGGGCGGCATGCCATCCTTGTATTTCGCCAGTTCCGGCCGGCGCTGGATCATTTCCGGAGGCGGTGTCCAGACCGGCCATTTCTTCCTCGCCTGAACCACGGCACTGCCGGTCCATCCGAAACCGGCCTTGCCAAGGCTGACGCCGTAGCGGATAGCCTTGCCGCCGTCGCCCACCAGATAGAGGAAGTGCTCGGAGGTATCGACGACGATCGTGCCGGGTCTCTCTCCGGTCGGGTCGGACACGATCTGGCGCACGAACTTCGGATCGAGCTTGGCGACCGGGATTGCCGGCAATTGATAGCCCTCGTCGACGCGCGCCGCATACATGCTTGCGGCATCGCCGAAAGCCGGATCGCTTGGCGGTGCAGCCACCGGCGGCGGCGCCACGTCCGTCGTGGTGCACGCCGAAAGAGCCACGGAGGCCGCGCCCAAGGCGGACGCACCGAGGAACGCGCGCCGGTTCAGGCGCGAGAAAAACAGCGGAATATCGGACATGAACCCCCCGGTCTATCCAAGATCTAGTAGGAATGCGGCCCCACGCATCGAGGATCAATATCCCATTCCTGAAGTTTTGAGAACATGATTAGATCAAGGCATGACCTGTCCAGTGGAGTCGGCAATCATCGCGGACCGGACTTGAGCAATTCCAGGAAAAGTGCGTAGCGGTTTTCCGTCCGGAATTGCGTCGAAACAAAGAGAGCGGTTCGCCGTTTCCGTGAAACGGTGAACTGCTCTTGAGATTAACCTTCGCCGAGTTGCCCGTCATGGACGAAAAAATGCCCTCGCGCCGGCGTACCGGCGACCTGACCAGCGGCCCGATCCCGCGCACACTTCTGCTGTTCGCGCTGCCGGTGCTCGGCTCCAACGTGCTGCAGTCGCTCAACGGGTCGATCAACGCCGTCTGGGTCGGCCGTTTCCTCGGCGAATCGGCGCTGACCGCCACCTCCAATGCCAACCTCGTCCTGTTCCTGATCCTCGGCACGGTGTTCGGCATCGGCATGGCTGCGACCATCCTGGTGGCCCAGTCGGTCGGCGCCCGCGACCTGCCGGAGGCACGTCGCATCGTCGGCACCAGCGCCACCTTCTTCTTCCTCGTCTCTGTGGTGTTCGCGGTCTGCGGCTGGATCTGGGTCGACGCCATCCTGGGCGCGCTGGGCACGCCGGCCGATGCCTTGCCGTTGGCCCGCTCCTACCTGCGCATCATCTTCGTGGCCGTGCCGATGATGAACCTTCTGTCCTTCGTCATGACCGTGCTGCGCGGTGCCGGCGATTCACGCACGCCCTTCTTTTTCATGGCGCTGGCCGTCGTCCTCGACATCGTCCTCAACCCGCTGCTCATCCGCGGCATCGGGCCATTTCCCGAACTCGGTATCGCGGGCTCCGCCACCTCCACGCTGATCGGCCAGACGGTGAGCGTGATCGCCATTCTGATCGTGCTCTATGTGCGCAAGCATCCGCTGCGGCTGGCCGGCGCCAACCTCGCTCTGCTGCGGCCCGACCCCACCCTGCTGCGCATCGTCGTCTTCAAGGGCGTGCCGATGGGCCTGCAGATGATCGTCATCTCGGCCGCTGCATTGACGGTGATGGGCATGGTCAATTCCTACGGTTCGCAGGTCGCCGCCGCCTACGGCATTGCTGCCCAGCTATGGACCTACATCCAGATGCCGGCGCTCGCCATCGGTGCCGCGGTCTCCTCGATGGCGGCGCAGAATGTCGGCGCCGGGCGCTGGGACCGGATCGGCCGCATCGCCGCCTCCGGCGTCGGCTTCAATCTGGTCCTGACTGGCGCGCTGGTTGCCGTGCTGTCGGTTTTCGACCGCTCGGTGCTGAGCTTGTTCCTGAGCAGCGACAGTGCCGCGATCGACATCGCTGTCCACATCAACACTGTCGCGTCGTGGTCGTTCATCCTGTTCGGCATCACCATCGTGCTGTTTGCCACGGTGCGCGCCACGGGCGCCGTGATGCCGCCGCTGATCATCCTGGTCATCTCGGTGCTGGTCGTGCGCACCGGCTTTGCCTATTTCATGCGTGGCGTGATCGGCGAGGAAGCGCTGTGGTGGAGTTTCCCGGCCGGTTCGATCACCTCGCTCGTGCTGGCCGCGGCCTATTACCGCTTCGGTCGCTGGCGCACCATGCACATGATCGAGGACAGGCCAGCCGCCGGCGAGCCGCCGGACACCGGGCTTGGCGTGCCGCGCGGACGCGCGCATCTTTCGCCTGAAACGCCGAACGGCTGAACCGTCCCCGCTGGCCAACCGCCCCCCGCTGGATGTCCGGATATCACCGCCTTTGTTTCAGTCCGAAGCCCAGCGCCAGCAGCGCAAAGGCTACAATCATGCAGGCAAACGCCAGGCTCGCGGCAACGGGACTGGCATAGGTCGACACGACGCCGATGCCGATGACGGGCAAGGCGTTGCCGACAAAGCAGCAGATGAAGAAGCTGGACACCACTTCGGCGCGGCGATCCTGCGGCGCGATCTCGTTCACCACCTGCAGCCCGCCACGATAGCCGAGCGCCGCCACCACGCCGCAGCAGGCTGTCGCCGCGATCATCAGCGCCAGCGAAGCCAGCATTTGCGCCGCCACCACCAACAAGACGCTTGGGATCATCAATGCCAGCGCAGCCAGCATCGCTTTGTTGCTCTTCATGCGCATCAGAACCACGATGCTGACCGCGGTGACGATCGCCAGTTCGAAGAACAGCGCGCCGGCGACGGCGTGATTGGTCTCATGCAGCTGCTGCGCCAGGATGCTCGGCGCCACGGCGGCATAGAAGCCGACCAGCGCCATCGCGCCAAAGCCGGTCACCGCCGGCGCGACGAAGCGCGCACGGATCACCTGCGGGACGGAGAATTGCGGCCGCAAGGAAATCCGCCCGAGGCGGCCCGGCTTCGCCACCGTTTCGCGGGTGCGCCAGACCAGGATCGTCACCACCGCGAGTGCCGCCAGGTAAACGATGAAGATCAGCCGCAACGGCCATGGCGCGTACTCAGCCAGAAGTCCTGAAATCAAGGCCCCGAAACCGAGGCCGAGGAAATTGGTGCTGGTGGCGATGACGCTGGCGCGCGACTTGTCCGCACCGGGAAGAAGCTCGGCAATCCATGCGGTTCCGGTCCCCGCGCCAACGCCGATGCCGAGCCCGCTCAGGATGCGGGCCACGTCGAGCGAGACGACGTTTCCGGCAAACAGGAAGACAAGCGCGCTGATGATGGCGACAAGCATGGCCGCCAGGCTCGCGGGCCGGCGGCCGACAACATCCGAGATGCCGCCCAGCGTCAGCAGTGCCGCCAGATTGCCGACGACATACACCGCGTAGATCAGCGTCAGCGTGATTTGTGAAAAGCCGAATTGCTGCTTGTAGACGATGTAGAGCGGCGTCAGCACGGTGCTGCCGGCAAACAGCACGGCAATCATCGCAGCGACGGTGGGGACTGCAAGTGCGTCGCCGCCGGCCCGTTCGTGCGTATGCGCAAAATCGCGAATGGCCATGGCCAACCTCGTCATCGATTTCGGGGATCGAGACTTTAACGCGGTTTCACCCACGACGTTTCGGCCGACGGGCAGGCTCCTGACAGCACGGTGGACATTGCCTGGACGGATATCCGACGGCTTGACGGGCTCGGATCGGGGCCAGCGGCTCCGATCCGTCATGACATCTATCGCTCAATTCCGAGCAATCTGCCTTACCGGCAGGGAAAGCCTGGTGCGATCTTGCACTTGCCGGGACGCGGCTTGTGCGGCGGGCGATGGTGCGGGGGGCGGTGCGGCCTGTGCTGCCAGTGCGGCGGCCGATGCGGCGGGCGCACGATGATGATCGGCGGGCGAACGATCTGGGACCGCTCGAGATAGCCGGCGCTAGCCCAGCCGCTGACGCCGCCGACATGGATTCTGCACCAGCCCGGCTGGCAGCCGGTGACATTCACCCTGAAGCCGGCGGGCAACGTTCCGACCTTGGCGTATCCAGCCCCCGGCCCGCTACGGACATTGAGGTTGGTTGTTGTGTGGGCGCTGTAGGCGAAGGCCGCGGCGGACGTCCCGAAGACCGCGGCCAGTATGGTCGCGATCACAAGCAGAAATCGAAATCTCATCAGTCCCTCCATTCGAACCCCGGCCGTTCGTCTGCTTCGGCCGAGGCTGCGCCGCAAGCGGAGAGGCCAAGCCAAGAAAAGTCAACATGTGGCCGCCGCAACCATTCCGACCAGCGGGGCTGATGCAGAAGTTTCCTTGGATATGGTTGAGGAAATTCTCCGGCGCCGTTTATCGGCCCTTCAATATCCGCTAACAGTTTACTGTCTTTCGACAATCCGGTGCGGCAAAGGTGGGATCCATGGGCAAAGGCAGGGTCGAGGCATTCACCGACGGCGTCGTGGCCATCATCATCACCATCATGGTGCTTGAGCTGAAAGTGCCGCATGGCGAGGATATCGCGGCCTTGTTGCCATTGTGGCCGGTCTTCTTCTGCTACGTGCTGTCCTTCATCAATGTCGGCATCTACTGGAACAATCTGCACAACATGTTCCACACCGTGCAGCGTGTCGACGGCCGCGTGCTGTGGGCGAACCTCAACCTGCTGTTCTGGCTGTCGCTGATGCCGGTGACGACGGCCTTCATGGGCGAGAACCACTTTGCGCCGGTGCCGGTCGCCGTCTATGGCATCGACTTGGCGCTATGCGCCATCGCCTATAAGATACTGGCCGCCGCGCTGCATCGCCTGCACGGCAATGACACGGCCTTTGCAAGGGCACTGGGCAACGATCGCAAGGGGAAGACCTCGCTGGCTATCTACATCGCAGCCGTCGTGCTGACCTTCGTCAGCCAATGGATCGGCGTCGCGCTTTATGTGCTGGTCGCGATGGTATGGCTCGTGCCGGATACGCGTTTCGCGCGGGTCATCGAAAAGTAGCCGCTATTGCGGTAGTGTCTCAGTTTGAAATGTGACCTTGCCGTTGTCGCATCCGGCCCCCGACTCCTATACGCTTAGCGGAAAGTATCCAGGAGACGTAGGGTCATGGGCATGACGACTGGCAAGCCTGAGCATGTCGCGACCGCTTTTGCGAATGCTTGGAACCGGCATGATATGGATGAGTTTGCATCTCTGTTCGCTCCTGATGCTAATTTCGTCAACGTCGTAGGCGTTTGGTGGAAGAACCGATCCGAAATCGAAGCGGCGCACCGAGCTACCCATGACACCATGTTTCGGGATAGTCGATTGGAAGGCGATGTCTCGTCGGTCGTGGAATTGGCTCCGGGGCTTGCTTCCGTTCATTACACTTGGACCCTCACGGGAGCATCTGCCCCGGACGGGTCCCCGGCAGGGCTTAGGAAAGGCATATTGCTTCTGATTGCCCAGGAAGGGCCGTCGGGATGGCGTATCAAGGTGGCTCAGAACACTGATATTGTTCCTGGCACAATCGTCCCAGCCGGCTCGAAAAGCTAACTCATGCCGACCGGACCTGAAGGCAAGAAGCGCGCCGCCAACATGACGCCAGAGCGGCGCACCTAGACTGAGACACTACCCTACTTTCGCATCGCTTTCAGCTTTTCCGCCACCGATGCGGCAAGGTCGGCATAGCGCTCCTCCAGCCGTTCCGCCGCCTTGATGATCGAGAAATCATGGCCGAACTTTTCCAGCGCCATGCGCAGCTTCTCGACGAACTCGGCTTGTTTCTCCAGCGCGGAAAACAGCGTCTTCACCTGCGCTTCGCTGATGTCGGGGTTGGCCAGCATCTGCGGCACCTCGCGCCCCATCTGGTCGCCGATAGCGGTCTGTTCTTTCAGAATTGCGACCCAGTCCGTCAATCAGGAAATCTCCATTTGCCCCGGCAAAAGTCTCCTTTTGCCAGGACAACATGCGCAGCCTCGACCGAACTGGTCAACCCAAACAGGGCGATCAGAGGCTTGCGCAAGCCCGTTCCAGCGCTAAGTTCGGCGCCATCGAAAGAAGGAACCATCGCCCATGATGACCGACGCCGAGATCCAGACAGTCCTGCCCGCGCTTAGCCGAGGCAACATCGCCGTCATCACCGGCGCCGCCAGCGGCATCGGTCTTGCAGCCGCCAAGCGGCTTGCATCGATGGGCATGAAGATCGTACTGGCCGACATTGGCGGCGCGCGCCTTGAACACGCCTCGCGCGCCGTCGCTGCGATCGCCGGCGACAATGCCGTACTTGCCGTCGACGCCGACGTTTCGAAGGCGGATGAGGTGGACCGTCTCGCCGAAAGGGCGTTCGGCGCCTTCGGCGATGTGTCGCTGCTGATGAACAATGCCGGAGTCGGCGACAACCCCGGAAAGCCCTGGGAAAACCGCGATGCCTGGAAACGGCTGCTGGACATCAATTTCTGGGGCGTCGTGCATGGCGTCGAGGCCTTCGCGCCCCGCATGCTGGCCTCGGCCAGGCCCGGCCTGATCATCAACACCGGCTCCAAGCAAGGCATCACCACGCCGCCCGGCAATTTTGCCTACAATGTCTCCAAGGCCGGGGTGAAGACCTTCACCGAAGGCCTGGCGCATGCGTTGCGCAACGAACCCGGCGCCCGTGTTGCCGGCCATCTGCTGATCCCCGGCTTCACCTTCACCGGCCTGACCGAAGGCGCGCATCGAGAACCGCCCTGCTCTGTCACGCTGGCATCCGGACTACAAGGAGCCTTTCGCGGCGTTCATGAAAGGCTGACTTTCAGGCCGCGTGCTTTTTCGGCCCGCGCTTCTGCGCCACGGCCTTTTTCGCCGCGGCGGCGGCGATCTGCTCGTCATGCCGCTTTGCAGCACGCTCGCATTTGGCGCGGATCTCCTCGACTTCGGTTTCGGTCAGATGTTCGATGCCGATGAAGTGGTTGTGGCCCTTGCCGACCCGGATCAGTTCGTCGAGCTTGGCCTGGATCGCGGCGCCGTCGCGATTCTGGGTGTTCTGGATGAGGAAGACCATCAGGAAGGTGACGATCGTCGTGCCTGTGTTGATGACGAGCTGCCAGGTGTCCGAAAAGCCGAAGAACGGACCGCTCACCGCCCAGACGACAATAATCAGGCAGCAGACGGCGAATGTCAGCGGCAGGCCGGTTATATGGGCGACCCAGTTGGCGATCTTGGTGAAAAGCTTTTCCATCTATCGAAACCCTCGATGCAGCGGCGCGATGAGAAACAACCGGCGACCGTTTCAGGTTCCCGGCGGAGACAAATACGTCAGGCACAATCGAATACACGCATAGAGAGAACGGGGCAGAAAACACACCTTATGGGTTTAATGTCACAGTAACCGTGCAGGCAAGTGTGCCTGTTCCTTCCGCCTCACAGCGGTTTACCTCCAGCCCCTTCCGCCGCGCCACCCCCGCATGGCGGAAGGGGCTTCAGTCCGGAGAGCGCGCAGAACGGTTCCCTGAAGCGGACGGCACCACGACCGCCAGATCCCCGATGCGCGGTTACCGACCGATCTTCCCAAAGTTCCATAATCTGCAGCCCGCCTCCATTGTCTCAAAGTCGCAAGCTGGCGTGGCGGGCACGCTCGCGGATCTCTTCGCGAGAAATGCCAGCGTCCGCCAATGTGCTGTCCGGGGCCCGCCTCAAGCTCGCAAGCGTCCGGCGATAGGCAAGCCAGCGGGCGAAATGGGATCGAAGTTCATACAACATGATCGTCTCCTTTGGCGCGCAGAATGGCGGCGCGCTCTGGTGGTCGAAGGCGCAAAGCATCTGCGCAAAGCGCATGCGCGATCGAAAGGATTGCGCTGGCTTGTCAGCCAGCCGAGGCGCTCGTCGGTATGCCGCCAAGCAGGATTGTCCAATGCTTCCAATGCCTGCATACTTGCGCGTGATGCCGGCTTCGCGCTACAGCCACGGTCGCAAGGAGTTTTTCATTTCTGCAAAATGGACATTGGCTGGGACGATCTAAGATTGTTTCTCGTCGTTGCGCGGCTGGGTGGCTTGAGCGCAGCGACGGGAACCACGCGCCTCAGCGCAGCCACCCTTGGACGACGCGTCACCGCGCTCGAAAGGCAGATCGGCGAACCGCTGTTCGTGCGTCAGCAGACCGGCTACCGGCTGACCCCGGTCGGTGAAGAACTGCTGCGGCGCGCCGAAGACGTCGAGGCAGCAATGCAGTCGCTGACCCGTTGGCGCGAAGGAAGCCTGCCCGACCGCATTGTCCGTGTGTCGGCCGGGCCGTGGACTTCGGCCTTCGTATCGGCCCATATCGGCGAGATCTGGACGGTCGACGACGGCATAAGGGTGGAGCTCGTCACCACCACCGACCGGGTCGACATCGGTCGCCGCGCCGCCGACATCGGCATTCGCAGCGACCGCCCGACCGAGCAGTGGCTGGCCGGCCGTCAGAGCGGCAAGGTCGCTCATGCCATTTATTCCGGACGCCACCTGATCAATGGCATCGCCGCCGGCTTGTTCGTCGGCGTCACCGGCGAAGGGGCGAACATTGCCTCGGCGCGCTGGCTACAAGCCCATCACGGCGACCGCATCGCCGTGCGCGGCAACAACACCCATTCGGTACGCGAACTGGTGGCCGCCGGCGCCGGCCTTTCGGTCTTTCCGTGCTTCGTCGGTGACGGCGACCCACGGCTGGTTCGCGTCGCTCAGCCTATCCCCGAACTCGAAACCGACCAATGGATCGTCACCCATCACGAGGAACGTCACTCCCCGCCGGTACGAAAGGTCGCCGACCGGATTTCCGCCTTGATGCGGGCGCACCAGCCGCTGTTTCGTGGCGAGACGCCGATCCGGTAAGCCTCGGGCGTCGATCGGTCGCCAACCGAGCCGCATGCCGGCGCCCGAACCGATCAGCAACACGCGCCCGGAACAAGAGCATCTGCGGGAGGTCAGATCCCGTCGTTTTCCCAGCGATCGAGGAAGGCTTCGATCGTCATCGCCTGCATGTCGGGAACCGCTCTGGCGAGCTTTTCGACCGGCCAGTCCCACCAGGCGAGAGCTTCGATCCGCACCGCAATATCCGGAGCGAAGCGTGGCCGGAGTGCCTTCGCCGGCACGCCTGCGACGATTGCATAGGGCGGCACATCCTGCGTCACCACCGCGTTGGCGCCGACCACCGCGCCATTGCCGATGGTGACCCCGGGCATGATCACCGCGCCGTGGCCGATCCAGACATCATGGCCGATGGTCACGGCTTTCGCCTGCCGCCGCGCGCGGAATGCAGCATCGACGCCCAGCCAGCGAAAATACTCGTTCGGCCGGTAGCTGACCTTGTGCTGGGTCAGCCGCTCGATGGGATGTTCCAGCGCGTTGATACGGCTGTTGGCGGCGATCGAGCAGAATTTTCCGATCGTCGTGTAGATCGCTTCGCAGTGGCGTTCGAAATAGGAGAAGTCGCCGACCGTGACCTCGCGCAGCACCACCCGCTCGCCGATCGAGGCATAACGGCCGAGTTTGCACGCCTTCAGTTCCGCGGTCGGATGGATGCGCGGCTCGGAATCCTTCGGGACGAGATTTTCGGAACGATCCATGCCGGCGGCTTTACGTCAGAGCGATTGGTCCCGCAAGCGAGACCAATCGTCCGTCTACCGGTTCCGCGAAAGAGCTGAAGCCCCTATTGCGGTTTGCCTTTGCTCCACACCACGTTCTGGCCGTAGAGTGGCACGGTGGTGACCGACATTTTGGCCGAGCCGTTCTGCACCTGGCGCGAATGCGAGAGATAAATCAGCGTCTCGTTGGCCTTGTCGTAGATGCGATTGACCACCTGCTTCTTCCAGATCAGGCTGATGCCTTGCTTGAACACTTCCTCGCCGCCTTCGCCCGTGTCGATGTCGCCGATGATGATCGGACCGGTCTGGCGGCAGGAGATCGAGGAATCGGAGGGATCCTCGAACCAGTTGCCCTTGTGCAGGCGATCGATAATGCCGCGATCGAAATAGGACACGTGGCAGGTCACCCCCTCCACCTTCGGGTCCTTGATCGCCTCGACGATGATGTCGTTGCCGAGCCAGTCGACCCCGACCTTGCCGACTTCATCGGCAAGGGCCGCACCGGCGCCGAGGACAAGGCACGCGGCTAAGGCGCCGCCGACCAGTTTTTGCCCAATCGATCCTTGCAAGATAGCCTCCGGGGGTTCGAGTTTGCCGGTCTCAGGTGGGGCGAAGAGCACGGCATTGCAAGCGGCGGCACCGGATGAAAACGCCACATCCGCCATGGCCGGTTGCGTCAACGCGGCACCTTTGCGTGTACCCGGTCAAACCGCTAAGACTGTTCGCCGAACCAAGGGCTCGCCTTGGCCGGCACGCCGAAGAAATTGCAAGACGGACTTTTCTGATGATGCGTTCTATCCTGGTCGGCATTCTCGTCCTTATGGCGGCTGGCATTGGCTGGCTGACCTTCGACTGGTATCGCGGCCACTATGGCGGCGAGCCCTTCGGTGCCGCCTTCACCCTGGTCGACCAGAAAGGCGCGCCGATCACCGAAGCCGCCTTCAGGGGCCAGCCCAGCGCCGTCTTCTTCGGCTTCACCCATTGCCCCGAGGTTTGCCCGACCACGCTGTTCGAGCTGGCCGGCTGGCTTAAGACGCTCGGCGACGACGGCAAGAACCTGCACGCCTATTTCGTCTCGGTCGATCCGGAGCGCGACACGCCAGAGGTGATGAACGCCTATGTCAGCAATTTCTCCGACCGGATCACCGGTATCACGGGCGATCCCGACAAGGTCCATGCCATGGCCAAGTCGTTCGGCATCTACTGGAAGAAAGTCGACACCGGCGGCGACTACACCATGGATCACACCGCGTCGGTGCTGCTGCTCGACGCAAGGGGCGACTTTGCCGGCACCATCGCCTATGGCGAAAGCTCGGAAACGGCCGTCGCCAAACTGAAGCGGCTGGCGGCGAAGGGCTGATCACCATTTCATGACCCAGACGCGCCTGTATTTCACCACCGGAAAGATCGAGTCCGTCAGCATCTTCGCGGCGCTCGAGGCAGCCTTCGAGGATGAAGGCTTGCCGATCGCCGTGCTGGAAGTCGATGAGGACAAAGATATCCACGAAGTGTCGCTCTACGCCGATGGCGACGTCGATGCGGTCGAGGCCCGCTTGAAGGACACCCTTGCCGGGCTTTCCCTGTCTAAGCCGATCGAGCGCGAGGCCCTGCCCGATATCGACTGGGTGGCGCGCTCTCTGGAAGGGTTGAAGCCGGTGCGTGCCGGTCGTTTCTTCGTCCACGGCGCACATGATCGCCGCAAGCGCCGCAGCGGCGAACTCGCCATCGAGATCGAGGCCGGCCTCGCCTTCGGCACCGGCCACCACGGCACCACGGCCGGCTGCCTGGAAATGCTGGAAAGAGTAGTTCGGCGCGAACGCCCGCGCAATGCGCTCGACCTCGGCACCGGTAGTGCCGTGCTGGCGATTGCCGTCGCCAAGCTGGCGCATATTCCGGTACTGGCCACCGACATCGATCCGGTGGCGGTGAGAGTCGCCGCCGCCAATGCGCGGCTCAACCACGTCAAGACGTTGGTGGAAACAGTGACCGCGCCGGGCTTTCACCAGCCGATCTTCGGCAAGCGCGCGCCTTTCGATCTGATCGTCGCCAACATACTGGCACGGCCGCTGATGCGGCTGGCGCCGCAAATGGCCGATCACATCGCGCTTGGCGGCTCGATCGTGCTGTCAGGCATCCTCGAGCGCCAGCGCGACGCCGTCGTCTCGGCCTATGTCGGCCAGAACTTCCGCCATATCAAAACCTTGCACCGCGAGGGCTGGGTGACGATCCATCTCAAGCATTGAGGGCCGGCACGACCGGGCCTGGACCAAGTTCCGCAGGTTGTCAGTCAAGCGATGGTGTAGCAGTTTGCGCCAGCTGGAAATCGATTCCGATTTCCGCGACCGTGCGCTACGGTTGCGCTGATTGCAGGAGGCCCCACCATGTTCCAGACCTTCGATTCTGCGGGCGACCCGGCCGTCGGCAAACCGCGTGTGGCGCTGCTGCGCCAATGGCTTGAAGCCAACGGGCTGGACGGCTTCATCGTGCCACGCGCCGACGAACATCAGGGTGAATATGTCGCCGATCGTTCGGCGCGGCTGAAATGGCTGACCGGCTTCAGCGGTTCGGCCGGCGTCGCTATCGTCCTGCGCGACCGCGCCTTCATCTTCGTCGACGGACGCTACACGCTGCAAGTGCGCAGCGAGGTCGATCTCGACATCTTTTCGATCGAAAGCCTGGTCGACAACCCGCCCGCCGTCTGGCTCAAGGATAACATCGGCAAGGGCGCACGGCTGGGCTTCGACCCATGGCTGCACACGATCAGCGACGTCAAGGCGCTGCAGGCCTCGGCCGACAAGTCGGGCGCGGTGCTGGTGCCGCTCGACAAGAACCCGATCGACATCATCTGGGAGGATCAGCCCGACGCGCCGATGGCACCTGTCGAACTTCACCCGATCGGTTTTGCCGGCGAACTTGCCAAGGACAAACTGGCGCGGCTGGCAAGTGCGATCGGCAAGGACGGCGCCACCCACGCCGTGCTGACCGACCCCTCCTCCATCGCCTGGGCCTTCAACATCCGCGGCGGCGACGTGCCGCACACGCCGCTGGCGCTCGGCTTCGCCATCCTCGCCGCCGATGGGTCGCATCAGCTTTTCATGGACCGGCGCAAATTCTCGCGCCAGGTCGAGGCCTACCTCACCCAGCTCGCCGAGCCGCATGAGCCCGGCGAATTCGAAGCGGCTATCGTGTCCCTCGCCAAGGGCGGCGCGAAAATCGCGCTCGACCCGGTGCTGGCAGCCGACAGGCTGCGCATGCTGGTCGAGAGCAACGGCGGCACGGTGATTGCAGCGCCTGACCCCGCCCGCATCCCGCGCGCCACCAAGAACAAGGCCGAGATCAACGGCTCGCGTGCCGCGCATCGCCGCGACGGCGCCGCCGTGGCGAAGCTTTTGTGCTGGCTGGAGCGGCAGAAGCCCGGCTCGCTCGACGAGATATCCGTCGTCACCAGGCTGGAGGAGACGCGCCGGCGGACGGGCGAGGAAACCCAGATGCCGCTGCGCGACAACTCCTTCGACACCATTTCCGGCGCCGGCCCGAACGGCGCCATCATGCACTACCGCGTATCGCGCGCCACCAACCGCAAGCTTAAGGCCGGCGAACTGTTCCTGCTCGATTCCGGTGCGCAGTATCAGGACGGTACCACCGACATCACCCGCACCGTACCGATCGGCCAGCCGACGCAGGAGATGCGCGAACGCTTCACGCTGGTGCTGAAAGGCATGATCGGCATTTCCACGTTGCGCTTCCCCGCCGGCACGCGCGGCTCGGAAATCGACGCCGTCGCCCGCATCGCGCTGTGGAAGCATGGCTGCGACTTCGCCCACGGCACCGGCCATGGCGTCGGCTCATATCTGGCCGTGCACGAAGGCCCGCAGCGCATTGCCCGCACCGGCACCGAAAAGCTGCTCGAAGGCATGATGCTGTCCAACGAGCCCGGCTACTACAAGGAAGGCGCCTACGGTATCCGCATCGAGAACCTCATCCTGGTGACGCCCGCGGAAGAGGTCGAGGGCGGCGACATCGCCATGCACGGCTTCGAGACGCTGACACTGGCGCCGATCGACACCCGCCTAGTGCGCACCGATCTCCTGACGCGCGACGAGCTGCATTGGCTCGACACATACCATGCCCGGGTGCTGGCCGAGATCGGGCCGATGCTCGACGGCGAAACGCTGGCCTGGCTAGGCAAGGCCACCGCGCCATTGCCGCACGATCTCAAGCAGTAGTCGCGGCGGCACCCTTGCTTGGTATTGGTGTGCCTTGCTCCGTAAGCAGCTCCCGCAAAGCCTGGACGTTGGGAGAGCCTGCTCCCTTGCGCCAAAACAATACCGTCAGGGCACTGTCCTCGTCTGAAGGCAGTTCATGCACCTGCAGCCTGCCACCTTCAGGGAAGCCCTTGAGCACGCTTTTGGGCATCAGCGCTATGCCCATGCCAGCCGCCACGCAACCGAGCATCGCATGATATGAACCGAGTTCGACGATTTGCTCGGCCATGAAGCCTCGGCGCGCATACCATTCCTCCAGCCGCCTGCGATGTGGACAACCATGCTCGAAGGCTAGCATGGTTTTGGGCATGTCGCTGCGGTCCTCAATCGAACCGCGCGATGCCGCCGAGACAATGACCAACTCCTCGCGAAATGCAGCCTGCTTCTCGAACGGAGCGTCTGCGAGCGGTTCGGCCGCGAGCGCAGCGTCGAGTTCGCCGGCGAGCATGGCGACCGCGAGAACCTGCGGGTTGCCGGTTCGCAGTTGGATCTCCACCTCGGGATAGCGTGCGTGATACTCGGCGAGCAGGCCAGGAAGCCGAGTTGCGGCGGTGCTCTCCATAGCGCCAAGTCGCAACGCACCGCGTGGGCGCGGATCGAGGACCGCCGTTCGCGCTTCCTCGGCAAGCGCCAGCAACCGGTCCGCGTAGAGAACCAATCTTCGGCCGGCGGCCGACACCTGCAGCCGCTTGCCTTCGCGGATAAACAGCCGCACCCCCAGGTCCTCTTCAAGCTGCCGGATGCGAGTGGTCACGTTGGACTGCACGCGAAACAGCTTTTCCGCTGCCTTGGTGATACCGCCCTCGCGCACCACCATGCGAAAGATCCGAAGGTCGGCCAAGTCCATACATCTCTCCCGGAGAATAAAATGATCTTAATAATTCATTTTATCTGATGATCAACGGCGCGTAAATCGCCTGTTATTGACGCCGATTCGGGCGGTCAACCACGGGAGATGGAAATGTCACCTGAACCTCTCGGCCGCTGGCCGATCGATCTTGGCGAATTGACTCCAATGCAGCGCAACGCCCTTTACACCAGCGTTGTGCGTCGCGCCCATCAGGAGAGATCGGAGGCAATTCGGCTGAGCGCGGTGTGGATCGGTTCGATTTTTAAGAAGCGCCTGACAGGAATTATTGCTTGATCACTATGTATGGCGGCGCTGCGTAAGTGAGCATACGTGGACTAACTATGACAAAAAGTCAGCTGACGATCTGCCGAGCAACGATCAACACCGCCGCCCCCGCCAGGAACATCGCCATCAACCCACCGCGCAGCGAAACCACTGATGTGACGGCCAATGCCGCCCATTCCGCAGGGCCGGCGTTCAACAGCTCCGGCGCCACCAGCGTCGTCAGCACTGCCGCCGGCACGGCATTGAGGCCGGCTTCCACACGCGGATGGATGGTGTCGAAGCGGGAGATGACCAGATGCCCGCCGATGCGGGTCAGATAGGTCGCGATCGCGCCGGCGATGATGATCCAGAATGTCGTGCTCATGGCCGTGCCTTCACGCCGCTGTGGTGGGGTGGCAGGATGACGGCAAGCAGCACACCGGCAATCGCGCCGATCGAGACATGCCAGGGCGAGCCCACCGTCTTGTAGGCGATGATCGAGGCCGCAGCGCTGGCGATGACCACCGGCAGCCACAGCGGCCGCTTGCGGAAGCCCAGAACCAGACCAAGAAAATAGATCGGCAGCAGGAAATCGATGCCCAGCGCATGCGTATCGGGAATAAGCTTGCCGAACACCGCGCCGAGCGCGCTTTCGACGATCCAGAACAGATAGACCGGCAGACCGAGGCCAAGATACCAGGCGAAGCCGACCGTCTGGCCGGATTGCGCCCTCGCCTCGGCCACCGCGAATTGCGGATCGGTGAGGATGAAATAGCCGATCGCTTGGCTGATGATAGGCCAGTGCGCGATGCGCCGGCCGATGCCGGCGGAATAGAGCACATGGCGGAAATTGACGGCGAAGATCGACAGCACGACCAGCCACGGCGCGACATGCTGGCCGAACAGCTGGATGCCGACCATCTGGCTGGCGCCGCCATAGACCAGCGCGCTCATCAGGAAGGCTTCCAGGACCGAGAAGCCGTTGTCGACAGCGAGCGCGCCGAACAGCACTGCAAACGGCGCCGATGCCACCACGACCGGCATCGAGAGCCGCACGCCCTGCCAGAAATCGCTGCTCACGGAATTCGCGGTCAAAGTCTCAGCCGACATGTCACATTCCTAACGTCGCGCCGGTATTTAGGGGTGCGCGGTTGAAAAGTCAGACGAATTCGCTTGAGCCAACACATCAGCGAAACTGATATGCCCTGGATCGAGCAAGGTCGCGATACGCGCCCTTCGGGATTTCCTGATTCAGTTGGCTCCCGGGTGGCGCAGATGCCTGTGCTTCATCGGCTGTGCACGATGACGGCAGGGCCCGAAACGCAAAACCCGCCTCTGCGGCGGGTCGTTGGCGCGAATCAGCACCATGGCTAAATAGATAGCATAACTGCCCTCACAAAGCAACCAGGCCGTGCATCGGCCCCAGGGCAATCGCTTCGGGTTAACGGGAGGTGCGTATGGGATGCGAATGTGATTCATGAGGGGCTTCGTGATTTGCGGAGCC